>WFTN01000592.1 GCA_015485455.1 Planctomycetota bacterium
CTCTAATCATGTCATTGACGCTGATGCCTGTCTTGTCCAGCTTCTTCCTGCCTCGTATCCCAAAAGATAAAGACAACTTCATCATTCGCTTTTCAAAAGCCATTTATCGCCCATTGGTCCGTCAAGCAATGAAGATACGCTACCTGACGGTGGGGATTGCAATTGCACTCCTGGCATTCGGGATTTTCCTTGGTGCCAACACGGGCTCTGAGTTTGTCCCACATCTTTCGGAGATGTCATTGGTTGCCAACACAGTTCGGCTCTCCGGTGTATCATTGGATGAATCTGTTCGTTATGGCGGGCAGATGGAGAAAGTCCTACTCGAAGAGTTTCCAGACGAAGTACGAGATATTTGGTCGCGAACGGGAACCCCAGAAGTGGCAACTGATCCCATGGGATTGCAGTTGACTGACGTCTTCATAACTTTAAGACCAAGAGAAAAATGGAAGCGTGCAACCACACAGGATGAGTTAACAACGCTCATGAGAGAAGAGTTGAGTGATTTCCCTGGCACCAAAATTGTATTCACACAGCCAATCGAAATGCGCGTCAATGAGATGGTTGCCGGCATCCGTTCTGACCTGGGTATTAAGATTGTCGGGGACGATTTGGACGTGCTCAAGGATAAGGCCAATGAAGTGGCTGCCATTCTTGAGGAAGTGGAGGGAAGTTCGGACGTTTATGTTGAACAGATTACTGGTGAGCCCATCTTAGAGATCCTCATTGACCAAGACGCCATCGCCCGGTTCGGCATTCCAGCTCAGGAAGTACTCGAAGTGATTGAGGCCATCGGCGTCAAGAAAGTCGGCGAAATTCGGGAAGGGCAACGTCGATTTGCTCTTGCCGTTCGCGTAGATGAGAGCTTCCGCGAAAATCCAACTGCCGTGAGAAACATCTTGGTTCCGACGGCCAATGGCGGACGGATCCCTTTGGAAAGGCTTGCGAAGATCCGGCAGGTGGACGGTCCGTCTACGATCTCCCGCGAGTGGCAACGCCGCCGGATTATTGTTCAGTGCAATATCGAAGAAAGAGACATCGGCAGTTTCGTTGCTGAGGTCAAGGAACGAGTCGCTCAGAATCTTGAGCTACCGCCCGACTATCACATCGAATATGGCGGTCAATTTGAACATTTGGAAAGTGCACAGGGCCGCCTCATGTTCGTCGTCCCCTTAGCATTGTTCTTAATTCTCTTCTTGCTGTATATCAGCACGAATTCCATCCGAGATGCATTGATCATTTTTACCGGCGCTCCATTCGCCAGTTTGGGCGGTATCATTGCGCTTTGGACGCGTGATATGCCCTTCACGATATCTGCTGCGGTTGGTTTCGTTGCCGTCTCCGGGGTTGCCATGTTGAATGGCTTGGTAATGGTGTCCATGATTCATCAGCTACAAGGGCGAGGTGTCAAGCTTCGAGATGCTATTGAAGAATCGGCCTTGTCTAGACTTAGACCTGTCTTGATGACTGCGTTAGTGGCTGCTCTTGGTTTCGTGCCAATGGCGCTCAACACGGGGGTGGGAGCGGAGGTTCAGAGCCCCTTAGCCACAGTTGTCGTGGGCGGCGTGATCTCCGATAACATCCTCACCCTTCTTGTATTGCCGGCTCTCTACTTGATATTCGGGCCTAAGACAGCGGATCCGGCAGCAACAGTTGAAGTAACGCCTTGATGTCAAGTTGGTGGTTGCCTTCCTCACAAGCCAAGTAGCCAGTGTACAATCTGCCGGGAATTTGAAGTTTTGCCACGCCTGATCGCTATCTCCCGGAATCGAGGTTTAAGGGGCGCTCGCGATCCCATGTCTCCATTGGCGCGAAAGGCGTCAAGACTGCAACTCAATCTCATTTATTCTGCGATAGATGAGAATCGCCAATTCCAGACTATCTGCATCGACGTTCACAAGACAAAGCATAGAATGGAGGACTTCATGGGCAAGCCCAAGAAAAGCAAATCTGACCGAGGATAGATCCAGACAAAAATTCCCACTTGGGACTTTCGTTTCTTTTGTTCCAATAATGGATACATGGAGAACATCATGAAGCGACACTTCTTCAATCAAGTTCGAAATAGTCTGAAGCCAACCTCGTTCGGATTATTCTTCGCCTTGCTCCTTGGCTCTTGCGCAGCACCAGAAAACTTTGATGACGCAGTCCCATGGTATGTCGCCAGCGAAGGTGTTCATGATGCAGCAAGCCGGTTGGTGGACGAGACGCCTTTTCTTCGTTTCAATGATTACGACCTCTATCGTTTCGAAAGACTCCTCGAACGCGAAAACGTTGACGCGAATTGGCGCGAAGCATTCGCTGACATCTTGGTGTCAGCAAATGCCATTGGCAATCACTTAGCCGCCTTCGAAATCGACCGTCTTCCTGATCCAATCGTCAACAAGTTGGCTAAGCACGGCCCAAGTACACAGGGCGACAATGCCCGCAAGTCGATTCGTAAACAGTGGTTGTCAAGATCATCAGACTGGCTCAAGAAATGCCAAGAAGAAAACGAAAAGAAGGATGACACAACCCTGTGGGAATATGCCGACAACCTTCATTCCAAGATTCAAGACTCCATCAAGGAAGAATCCAGCTTTCTTCGCGTCTTGACTCACCTGCCCTTAGTTCCTGTTTCACTCATCGCCGTTAGTAGCATCGAGAATGGTGAGTACTGGGGCCCGGCACCAGTTCGAGAGGATTTCAAGGAAGTGGCCGTGCTAACCCCGAGCCCCATCTCATCCGATCCTTCCGCTGATTGGCAACGTCTGCTCAAGCACGCCCCCGTTATCGTGCAACAGATTGCGCCAGATGCGACGTATGACAAATCCATTGATCGCGTCGGCCATGTGATTCTTGAGCGAAACAAAAGCGGTGAGGTCATTGCAACAGTGGACACTTCAGAGCCCGCCGTTTACGCTCACACTGAATGGGCCGTTATTCAGGGCGAAACATTGCCCCAATTGGTTTACACCCTCATTTACCCAGAACACCCAGCCCTCAAGTCTCCTGATTTTGAAGCTGGCAAGATCGAGGTCATCATTCTAAGGATGACTTTGGACAAGTCAGGGCGACCAGCCATCTTCGAATCAGTCTATGCCTGTGGTTGCCACCACCGTATTCGTGTCGCCCAGCATGTCGCACAGTGGGCCGGTCCTAACAAGCAAGAGCATCATCCGATGGAAGTGTGGCGAGACGGCGAACTCAAAGGAGCTCATGTAGTCGAAGACATTCCGGACAGTGACCCCAACGCTCCTGTTTGCCTCTACCAGTATGCCGGGTATCACATGAGTGGCTTGATTCAGATGACTAAGTCGCCGGTTGCGGACTACGTCAAAGTGAATTCCAGAAACCAGTATCGCCTCATTCCTTACGAAGAGTTGGAACACCAGAAATCCGGCAACGCCTATCTTAGCCTCTTCGACGATGATGGGCTCATCGTCGGCGCCGAACGAGCTGAGAGTTTTTGGCTAGCCGGTGCTGGTTTCTTTGCTGCCGGTCATCCCCGTGAACGAGGTACGCAAAGGATTCTCTTGGACAGCGAAGACTTCGGAGATCCAACCTTGTTGGATCATCTTCTGCACATCCCACATAAAATGGTGGCCGAGAAGTGACGGGCCGTCAATCTCATGGCGCCCCTAAAGTTAGATACAATCTTCGACGACATGTTATTGCCGTTGCAATTCTTTCACTTCTACTCATAGCCCTCGCACACCCGTGGCAACTCAAGTTAGATAATTCCCTAGACATTTGGATTCAAGGCGCGCCCGGAGAGGCGCAATACCAAGAGTTCAAGAAGCGCTTCGGCTCTGATCGTTTCTTGTTGGCAAGTTGGTACGGGGACGACCTGTTCTCCAGGAACCACCTTGACGCAGCCGTAGATTTCTATGCCACATGCAAGACCTTTCCTCACGTCGAGCCCGCGAGTGTCTTTGGCGTCCCAACTCTTTGGAAGGAAATCAGAAACCACATCACCCCCCCTGAGTTTGCAGAACTGACAAAGCAAGACCCAGTCCTCCAAGGTTTGTATTGCGCGGAGGACGGTCAAGCTCTCGGATTGATGATACCAATGGTGCCAAACTTAGACCCCATCGAAGGGGCTGCATTGTGTCAAGAGGTTAGGAAAGCCTTGGCCGACTTTGGCTCGCAAATTGATTGCGAGACAGCACTCGTTGGCCCGAACGTCCTCAATGCCGCGCTGGATCATGGCAGCGCCCGGGATGGCCAGATTCTATTCCCACTCCTCTTCGCCCTCAGCTCTCTATCGCTATTGGTCTACTTCCGAAAGCAGCTTGGTAGCGCCATCATGATTCTTGTCTGTAGTGGCCTGACGGTTGGTTTATCCCTGTCCGCTTACGCCTTCTTCCATCCGTCCCTTGACATGATCACCGTGACGATTCCAACCTTAGCTTGGATCCTGGCCCTGTCTCTCAATATTCACAGTCTCCACCGCCTCCAGACTCAAGACCAGACCAAGTCTATCTTAAAGGTCCTCAAGCCCAGCCTTTTGGCCGCATCCACTACAGCCATCGGGTTTGCCGCCATCGGCGCCACGAGTGTCGGACCAGTCAGTTCCTTTGGGACGTTTGTTGGCGTTGGTGTCGTCATTTCTCTACTTCTGACCATCACGATTCTGGCACCTTTAGCGCGCCCATCAACAAAAAACAAGAAAAGCCTCCCAAACTTGCCTGTTGTTGAGTCTTCAGTTGGACATGGCCACAAGAAAGCCATAATTGCCTTGGGAGGGTTTTTGGCAGTCTTGGCCTTTCTTCCGGCGCGTTCCATAAAAGCCGAATCACGGGTCCTGGAATTTCTACCGGAGTCTCATGCCATTCGCAGGGACTACGACCTCACCCGAACCCGGCTCGGAGGCGTTTCACCTATTGAATTGGACCTCGAGTTGCATCCCGGCGTAGAGGCAAGTCCTGCGATAAAAGAGATTGGGAGGCGCGCAAGACTGTTGGAAGCTATGCCTCACATAGCCAAAGTTTTCGGCATCGACCAGATAAGGCAACTGGTGGCCCGCTGGAGCATCATTTTCAAGTCACATCAAGTTCCTTTGTCACCTGATTTCCTGATTGCCGTCTCCAGAATGAAAGACCATTTCTCTCACAACGAAGGTCGCCACCAACGTGTCACCATACTTGTCGACGATGTATCCAGCCAAGTGACAAAGGATGTCTTGGGGCAAGTGCAAAAGTTATTCCCACCCAATGGTAGTCAAGGGGGTTTCAACACAGAGATTACGGGGACGATTCCACTGTTGAATGCAAGCCACGAAGAAATCTTGGCCGACGCGATTGAGAGCCTCATCATTGCACTCATAGCGGCCATCGCAGCTGTACTCCTACTGACTCGGCAATTGGGAAGAGTCTCAGCGGTCATGCTCCCCATCTTGGCTCCGCCTCTTTCGGTGATGGCCTTTATGGGAATATTTGGCATCCCTCTCGACTTGGGGACAATGATGGTTGCTTCTGTCTCTGCAGGAATCGGCATTGACGACACTCTCCACATGCTAGCGGCCTACGGTGATGCGCGCAAAAGTCTGCCAGCTCTCGATGCACTGGCCTTAGCTCAACAAACTTGTGGCCAGGCCCTAATTGTGACCACCGCGGTGAACGTTACTGGGTTTGCTGTCCTGTGCTTGGCGAGCTTTCGGCCCATCCGGTGGTTCGGGGGGTTGACTGCTTTGGCACTGCTGACAGCATTGCTTGCGGACCTACTTCTCTTGCCGGCGGCGCTTTATCTTTGGGACAAAAAGAGCAACACGCCTCCCCACCCATTGAATTCAGGAGCAGTTTAATGCCAGCGACAAACAAAGCCACGATTCTTCTCACCGGGGGCACTGGGTTTATTGGTGGCGAAGTTCTGCATCAACTCCAGAAAAACAACAACCAAGTACTCGCCATTGTGAGGGGAGAACATCCGAAAGAGAGATTGGCGAGGCGGGGAGCCCTTCAAGGGTACGACTTCCCAGGTGCCAAGACGACTATTGTTTCCGGAGATGTTGGATTAGCTCATTTCGGGAATCGTTCGAACATCTTGCTTCCTTGGCGAGGACGAATAAGCGCCCTTGTTCATGGGGCGGGATTGACATCTTTTGATTCAACTAGACGACGAGAATTGTTGCGCGTCAACTACGAAGGCGCCAAGAATGCTGCGCGCTTGGCAAGAGACTTGGGCTGCGACCGATTCATCTTAGTTAGCACTGCATTCTTGGGGGGCAAAGAAGGCCGTTTCATTCCAGAAACTCCGGTCGAACACCCGGGAGACTGGCTGTCCATCTACGAAGAATCGAAATATCGCGCAGAGATAGCTGTGGCCGCTATCCTGGCAAAAACTCAAACTCAGCTCGTGGTTCTGCGACCTGCCATCGTGGTGAATCATCAAGCATCGGGCTTCGCACTCAACAAAGAACATTTGCACAATTTGTGGCGCCCTCTCCACCGGCTTTCACGAGCCGGCCAGACTGTGCATGTGGACGCCCGCATTCGCGCCAATCCAAAGGGGCTCAAGAACATGATCCCAGTGGACGCTGTTGGTCGCGCTTGTTTGGCTGTGATCAACAATCCCGATGCCACAGGATATTTCCATGCAGTAGCGCAACAACCGATAGCCCACAGCAAGCTCATGGAGTTAACTCAACAAGTACTTGGACTCTCAGGTTTTCGTTTGACTGAAAAATGGCAAAACCCGAATCGTTTGGAACGCCTCATTGACGAGTCATTAGCTTCTTATCGCCATTACTTGAGCGTATCTGATCCAACCTTCGCTTGCAAACGCCTCAACAAAATCGTGCCCAACTGGAACGATCCTGTTGATCTGAATTGGGATTTCATGAAAAGGGCCTTCGCCGCGTTTGCCAGGATGCCTTCAAGCGAAGAGCCTGGCCAACAAGACAGTGATGGTCTGGTTTCGAACTACCACAAGAATCACTTAAGTCCGAAACTTGGTCAACAGCTCCTTCAAGGGAGGGAAGATGTGAACGCCCATTTCAATTTGGAAGTATTCGGCGGAAACACGGGCAGGATTTCTGTGACTATCAAAGATGGTGCCATCTCGTCCGTTCAGAAAACCCACGACTCACGGGCTTCCGTTCTCTTTTGCATCGACCATTATTCTTTCGCCAAGATCATTGCCGGGCATCTATCACCAGTCCCTGCCTTTCTGGACGGGAGGGTGGACATCGAAGGCAACGTCGAAGAAGGACTCCGACTCGCCAGCATCCTCACTGATTTCTTTTCCTTACATCCCTACGTTCAATCTGGAGCCAAACATGCCTGATGGTCGGATAAGAAACTCAGAGAACGCCGCATCCTACACGGCACAGTCCAAGAACTTTTCTCAAAATCTTCGTGAACGCCCTTGGTCCGATTTCGTCGAAGCGGGAACCCTTGAAACCAACAATCTTCTCATCGTTGAGACCGGCGGTACTACTGGGCGCCCATCCTCAGTAGCCTACACTCTTGAAGACTTTCATCTCAACTTCGTTAAGCCGTTCTTGGAATCTCTAGGGGAGGCCAAAGAGAGCTTTGAAGGGCCGTGGCTCTATGCTGGGCCCACTGGACCTCATGCCATTGGTTATGGCGCTGATGGTTGTGCTACTGCTTTGACGGGCCACTCTCCTTACCGTGTCGATTTGGATACCCGCTGGCTGCAAAAGCTCGAGCAAGGCATTGCCCGAGATCGCTACTTGAACCATGTTGTTGAACAGTGCTTAGACATTCTCGCTGTGCGCCCTGTCCAAGTTCTATTCTCAACGCCACCATTGCTTCAGCTTCTGGGCTTGGCCATGGCAGAAGGCCTTCGAGATGCCGTCCAAGGGATTCACTGGGGTGGCGTCCTCACCAAAGCTGAAGAGATCTCGGCTTTGAAACAGCTCTATCCGAACGCAGTTTTGCGCTCCGGATTCGGCAATAGCTTAGTCGGCCTCTTCCCTGAAATAGGTCAACACCGGGGCCTACCTATTTACGGCCATGTCGGAGGATCTCACGGCTTTGATGTAGTCGATGAAGATGGCAATCCAACGGCCGAAGGTGAGGAAGGCTGCTTGGCATTCTCTCGCCATGATTCTTGTGCACATTTCACGAGGTTACGAGACCGTGATCGTGCCCTCTCTCTGGTCTTAGAAGATGGCCAACTCGGATTCCAGCCTATTCTCAATAGCAAGATTCATGACGCAACAAAGAAAGTCATCTATTGATGGTCTCTATGATTCAAGAACGCGTAGATTTTCGTAGCCACCATATGACTGTGATTCTGAGCTATCCAGAAAAAGGCTCTATTTGCTTCGGAGCGACTCTCTTCCCTCCCCACCCGGACCTGGGTGGTAGCCGCGACCACCCTCTCCTCATGGCTGTGGCCGAGACGGTGGTGAAAGCTGGAGGCATAGCACTACGCTACGAGTATCCGAATCGATCAATTCAAGAAACGAAGCGCAATGGTCCAGTGATTCCCGACGATGAATTCCCCAACCTCTTGGCACCAACTTTTTCAACCCTTGCGTTGATGAGGAAAACCATCCCTCAGGGCAAACCCCATTTTGCCTTTGGTTATTCCCTGGGGGCTTGCGTGATGGCGCAGTTCCCCGAAGTGCTTCCTTGGCAAAGACCTGTCTTCGTTGCTCCGCCCCTGGCGAAACAAAAGTTGAGACCACTGACGAAGAAAGGAGAAGACGCCTTGGTCATCTTGGGCGATTGCGATTTTTCATGTCAAGAAGCGGATGCCCGTGAATGGCTTTGGAACTCCACTCCGACTCACAAGGACAAACGAACTCTACACATGCTCCCCGGTACTGATCATTTCCTTCGAGGGGAAGAAAACTTCATTGCCGAACTAACCCTGGCCCATTGGAGAATAGAAAATGACCCCATCCTGCCCCAGCAATGACATGCCGCCCAAGCGTATAACCTATTCCGTGGCACACACGCCTGACACAGATGACGCCTTTTATTTTTCGGCCCTAGCCCATGGAACTATCACCCCAGCAAACTCGGCAATAATCAATTTCCATACTGGCCACATTGCCCAACTAAATCGTGATGCTCTCGATGGCGTCTACGACATCACCGCCATCAGCGCAGCATTCTTTCCACGAGTTTTCGACTCGTACCGCATCTTGACCTGTGGCACCAGTGTTGGCCGAGGTTATGGGCCCCGCCTCGCCGTCGCCCAGGGCTTGGAGGATGACGACCTTGCTGACCGCCGTGTTGGCATTGCCGCAGAAGGAACGACCGGAGCCTTCCTGCTCAAGTGGTATTATCCCCATGCGATCCCAGTTGAATGCTGCCATCTAGAAATGCGCGATCTTGTCGCTCAAGGAGAATTGGACGGAGCAGTTCTTATCCACGAACAACTCTTGTTGACGCGGCCTGAACATGAGCGCATCTCGATCAAGGAATGTTTGGGTGCCCGCTGGTGCCACGACCAAAACCTCCCCCTCCCCGTAGGGCTCAATGTGATCCACAAGAGAATCCCACTGACTCAAGCGAAAGCGCTCTGCCAAGATTTCCAGGACTCTCTTCAATACGGATTCGACAATCCCGGAGAAACACGAGAACGAGTCGGATGCTGGGATCATGGTGCCATGGATGAATTTATCCAGAAATTCGCCAACCAGGATTCTCTCGCCTTGGCCCCAGACGTCCGTCAAGGATTGGTCACCCTATTGGATCAAGTCGCCAAGATAGAAAACAGGAACACTCTTCGCCTTCCCGAAATTATTGACGGCCACGATTGCGATCCCCGATCCGGGGCACCAGCTTTCGGCCGATCTGACGGAGCGTCCAAAATCTGGCCGACTGGACCAAAAACCAAAGAATAGGTCGGTCGACCCTTTCCGGAGCCATTTATCCTTGTAAATCTACCACCAGGCGGTCAAATCACGAGGAAAATCAGTCCTGGCCCCAAGGAACCGGTAGAATTCTCCCTCAAGCATGTGCCTGCCGTAGTCTTTTTTGGCCCTCGTCAAGTTGGTTGGCAAAACGGCTCTTGCTCAAGAGATCAGCGGCGACTGAGCAAGAAGAGTGGCGAAAGCGAAAAGCTCTTTGACGAGTTTTAGTATTCGGCCAAGAGCTGGAAAAAGAAAAAACGCCGCATTGTGGTCAAAGCAGAAGTCACCCGAAACAAAGATCGCGAGCCACGGGACAATCCGCATTTTATCGTCACCAATCTTAGGCTGGTGCCAAGGAATATCTACGCTCTCTACTGTGAACGAGAAGATTGCGAAAACCGGGTCAAGGAGATGAAGATCGACTTGGAGTCCGGAAGCACAAGCTGCAACGCATTTGATGCCAATCAAATGCGTCTAACCACGACCGCGATGGCCTTCGTCTTAATGCAAGAACTAAGAGCTGACGCCAAAGGCACTCAATGGCAAAGAGCAACTGTCCCCAGCATTCGCTGGCGACTATTGAAGATCAGCGCACGATTCGTTGAGTCAACTAGGCGTATTGTGATGCACATGCCAAAGTCATTTGGGCTCAAGCACCTATTCGCCCAACTTGCCGTCAGTCCGTAGCGCCAAGGAGCCCACTACAACCAAGGAAAATGACAAGGAACAGAGAACGTCCGTACACATGGGCGTGATCTCGGACAATCGGCATTAACTTGGTTGATCCGAATCGTTCACGGAGGTCGATTGCCAATCGAAAAACGCAATTCGATTCGAAAATAAAATCTCGACGCGAAATTTGCGGTTTCGCAAATAGATCAGTCTATGGGTGTACTTTTCTCACAATTTAGTTGACAAAAGCCCCTTCCGTTGATTTCATGCAGGGGCAAAGATTGGGCAACAAGAAACATCGGCGAAACCTTACATTGTTTCTGAACGTTTCTTGTCTGCCAATAGGCTTGTCGTCGTTCAAAGAGATGAGGAAAGAAGCTCATTGCGGTGCTTTTCTTTTCTAACACTACTTTGATAGCAGCGATTTGTTGGGGCTCCAAGAAAACTTGCGAGTGAAGATCCAGTCGGATTGCCTGAATTTCAAATGGGGTGACCCTCAAGGAATTCATGTGCTCTTGATGACGATTTTCCTCCAATAACTTGGAGAGTTAGGAAAATGAAATGGATTACGCTATGTTCGTTGTTGGTACTTTTATCTCCAAATTGGATGGTTGCTCAAGTCGCCACTTGCCCACCAAGGGGTGACGATCAATATGGCGTAAATGCTTGCTGCACGACGCCACCGATGCCTGCATTCCAGATCCCCGTAATCGACCCAAACACAGGTCTTACGCAAACGGCACAGTGGGCCTACATCGCCGACTGTGGGACGGTGGTGGAAGAAGAAATGACCATCAATATCAAAATGGCAACGAACCCTACGAATTTCCCTGGAAACCTCTTCGGGATGATTGTCTGTGATGATGTCTTGTTTCAAATCACTGCGACATCGACTGACCCAGGAAGCGCTCTATCATTTACCATTGGAAACAGCCTAATATCGCAGGACAGAGTTGACTGGCTTCTAGGCAAGTACGTTCGTACTTGGCGGGCGGCCGATGTCGAAGGCTATGATCGTCAGTTCTATCGATTTCTCATCGCTGGCGATGCAAACTTTCTTGGAGGTAGTCAGCCGACACAGGTGCCTCCTTGCCAATCGAATTTCACTCAAGTCATGATGAATGGTTATATCGACCTAAGCTGCCAGTCCTATATCAATGGTACGACACCATTGCCTCAGAACTTCACAGCCAGCTTGGTTTTGACTCA
>WFTN01000593.1 GCA_015485455.1 Planctomycetota bacterium
GTGGTTGATGTCTTGGACTCTTTTGAATCTCAAGCCACGTTAGAAAACCAACCGCTGCGCATGCCTTTGCAGGGGGTCTACAAGTTCGACAAACGACGCCTCATCGCTGGCCGCATTGAAGCTGGCCATGTGAAGGTGGGTGATCAGGTCTTGTTCTCTCCCTGCAACAAGATCAGCACAGTTAAGTCGATCGAGAATTTCCCGACCAATGATGCCCAATCAGCACAAGCCGGAGAGTCTGTGTGTGTGACTTTGAGCGAACAAGTTTTCGTGAAACGGGGGGATGTCATGTCCCACGTGAGGGACACACCCTTTGACACGAACGTTTTTGACGCAAGGATTTTCTGGTTGGGCAAGAATGCTCTGGAGGTCGGAAAACTCTATAGCTTCAAGATCATGAGCCAAGAGGTCAAGGCGCGGGTCGAAAAAATTCATGGCTTGATCGATGCGGAGACTCTCGAAAAACTGCCCGGTGGGGCCAGTGTCATCAAGCGCAACGAAGTGGCGGAAGTCACGGTACGAACCCAAGTACCCGTGGCCATCGATACTCATTCGAAGATCGCGCCTTGTGGCCGATTTGTTGTGGTCGACGGTTATCACGTGGCTGGGGGTGGTTTGGCCGATGTCGACCGCCAGATTGCCGAACGTGGTGATGAATCCAAGATCAAGAGCGACGAAATCTATTGGTCGGAATCACAGATTTCTCGGGGTCAAAGAGAAAAACTGAATGGCCATCGTGGTGCCGTCGTTTGGCTCACGGGTTTGTCTGGCTCAGGGAAGTCCACCATTGCTCAAGGCTTAGACAGCGAGCTTTTTGCTCGTGGTCATCGCTCTTATATTCTTGATGGTGACAACGTACGTCACGGTCTCAATCGCGACTTGGGTTTCTCTCCTGAAGATCGAGCAGAGAATGTTCGTCGTGTTGGTGAAGTCGGCAGACTCTTTGCCGATGCTGGCACCATTACTGTGACCGCTTTTATCTCTCCCTATCGGACAGAAAGAGAAATGGCTCGATCTTTGTGTGCTGCTGGCGAGTTCTTTGAAGTCTATGTGAATTGTCCATTGGATGTTTGTGAGCAAAGAGATCCGAAAGGCCTGTATCAGAAAGCCCGGGATGGAATCATCAAGGACTTCACCGGAATCTCTGCACCCTATGAGCATCCAGAGAACCCGGACTTGGTCATCAACAGTGCAGAATTCAACGTCCAAGAGTGCGTCGAACAAATCCTTGATCACTTAGAGAAGAAGAATATTCTCCACGCGAAATGAACCATGACAGAGGCAGTGGGTGACAAAGCATTGACCGCGGAAACAGACACGCCTTGTGTTTTCTCTGTGGTCGTGCCCACGCTCAATCGGCCGAGCAAAATCCGCAAGTGCCTGGAGGCCTTGGCGAAACAAGATCATCCCAGTTACGAAGTAATCGTCATTGATGATGGTTCTACCGATGATACACCGGGAGCCTTGGAGAGGATTAAGGCCGATTTGTCGGGCCTCCATCTCATATTGCTCAGAAATGACGAGCAGATGGGAGCTAATCCGAGTCGCAATCGCGGCATCCAAGCTGCCCGTGGTTGCTACGTTGCTTTCCTTGATGATGACTGCATTGCAGACAGCAATTGGTTGTCGGAACTTGAGTTGGGTTTCACTAGCGAGAAGGTCGCCGCCGTGACTGGTTTGGTTGACGATCAAGAACCTGGGAACATCTACGAATTGGTTTTTCGGGGTACCCACAGACTGGCCAAAGCTGGCCCTGCACGTCGACTTATTGCTGGCAATATGGCCATTCGGCGGGAGCTGTTGCTGCGCCTCAAATGGGATATCGATCGGGCACAGATTCAAAAAACTAAAGATGGCCAGCCTGATACTTCCGTCTCTGGCCGTGGTGATGAAGAAGGCATTCATCTGCGTTTGCATGCCTATGGTTATGAACTGGTGGCCACCCCAAACGCCCGGGTGTTGCACGAACACCCCTATACGCGAAGGTCTTTCTTTAGGCAGGCCCAGAAGGGTGGGCGATCCGCTGCCAAACTGGTTTACAAGTTTGGCCTCAAGCAGCGCATAGATATGGTCTTTTTTATCTTGGGCTACCTGGCGTTACCCCTTGGTTTTATTCACCCCTGGCTTCTGGTTGTACCGTTCTTGTTCTTGGGATTGGCTGTGGCCGCCATCAGCTACAACGACATTTTTCTCAAGGGCAAGACCATCCCTCAGTTTATCCGGGGATTCCCCATTCTCCTGGCCTACTATCATGTGCGCCTCTTTGGATATGTCTCTGAATCCCTAAAACTTCGCTTAGGTCTTGTCAGCATTGAAAAAAATGATCTGACCAAAGAAGCGGAGGCCTGGCACCGCAATGAGTGCGCGGCGTAATCTCGATTGTTTATTCAGTTAGCTTTTCTTTTTGCTCAGCAAATAGTGGCAGGTGCCCAAGCTCATGCCGATACCTCGAGCGAATGCGCGAATGAAGCTCATGGGGGCGAAAGCCAAGTAGCGCAATTGTTTGTTGCGTTTGACCAACCGCAAGGTCAAAGGGAGTTGAAGCAAAAAGAGAATTCCTAAGAGAATGTTGAGCAAGAGACTTGGGGTCAAAAAGGAGAGCCGGGGAAAGTTCCAGATGACAAAAGGAACCATGGCCAAGCAGAGCATGGCCAAGGGTGGCTGAATGTGGTCCAAGAGGCTCTGTCTCTTATACACATCTCC
>WFTN01000594.1 GCA_015485455.1 Planctomycetota bacterium
GCCAATTGCTGCTGTCCGGAATGCTGATGCGTGGATATCATCCGGTAGACCACTGGGGATCTCTTGCTTTCCCGCCTTAAGAATGTGATCCTTGGTTTGCAACGCCTTGCTAGCCGCATTGTCATTGGCTTCGTTCAGACGAGACTCCAGTTCTCTCCAAGAAAGAACTCCCTTCTTCACACCATCCTCAATGTCAGCAACCGAATAGACAATGTCATCCGCTGCCTCAACTAAATAGGTGATTGGGTTCCGTGCATTGCCAGTTCCCGTTTTCTCTCGAATGTCAGCGACGAGTTTGTTCTCCGAGGCGAAATACCCAGGCTTGTCGTTTGCGTGATTGTTTCCGATGCCAGCTTCGTGGGACGGAGCGATGTATTTGCATGACGCGGAAAGCGTTCCATAGGTCAGATTCAGCCCGTGAAAGTCAGCGAGGATCTGTAACTTGGCAACAAGCCTAAGAGACTGCGCATTGCCTTCGAATGTGAGAAAATCCTGAACGAGTTGATCCGTGTCGTTGTGCTGTCCCAACATTTCGCGAAGCGTTTCTTCTCCAAGTTCATTCTGGAACCAACTGCGAATAGCGTCTTCACCGGCATGGCCGAATGGGGGATTCCCTAAATCGTGTATCAAACCACAGGTGGCTGCGATCGCTTCAATCTGGCGGTCCATTCCGGGGTTAATCTTTTTCGTCTCAAGCAACCACTGCGCCACAGCGATTCCCAAACCACGGGCAACGGACGAGACCTCAAGGGAGTGTGTGAGGCGAGTTCGGATCGCGTCGCATGGCTCCAGGGGGAATACCTGTGCCTTGTCTTGGAGACGTTTTACGGGCGTGGAGAATACAGACCGATCGAAATCACGTTCAAACTCGGCGCGATGATCACCGGGATTCGTCGAAGGACGCGGGCGGTGTTTGTTGAGTAGTGTTGTCCATTCCATGATTGTTGGTCACCCATATCTGAACTTATGTTGTCGGAAGCCCGAGGCGGTCAAAGAACGCTCGGTTTCGCTCTTTAGCCGAGTTAACCAGGCGGTCGAACGAAATCACTTCCACGTATGCGCTGAATTGTTTGTGATAGAAAAAATAGCCAAGACCATCGCTCGTGCTGATTGCATCGTGCATTTTGCATCGCTTTTCAATCGTCGGAGTAATATCGCATAGCACATAGCAGAATCCGGGAATGTGTTCTGACTTGGGAATGGGCCGTCCTGACGCAGTCTTGACGTTGCCTTGTCGAATCCTGTCGAGGTAACCCAGTGCCTGCTCGATGGGGTCTTTCTCTTCCCCTTCTGCTGCGTCGTTTCTCATCGGACGTTTGATCTCAACAATCACAATTGAAGCAAGCGGCAATTTCTCGCCCTCGGATACCAGAATTGGATTGTCGAATACGTTGAGCGCACAGATATCTGGTTCCTTCGTATCGGTGTTGTCCGTGATTGGCATTGATGCCAGTGTTTTGTCGGAGCCTAAATAGTCATGGAATGCTAGGCGTTCGTCGATCAACCAGAGATTGCAGTCTTCTGGCCTTACCTGGTTCGAGTCGCTTCGCATCGGCATAATGAGGTTGTGTATCAGATCTTCTCTTGCATATTTCCCATCGCCTCCCTTTTGAATCGCTTGCCCAAGTAAGTCCAGAATGACTTTTCGGTGAAACACATAGTTTGCGAGATCTGATTTCTTGATGTCCTCAGCAGTCTTCAGATACTCTTTCAGCCGCTTCTGATAGTCTTCATATTCTTCCCCTTCTTTGGGCGACATTATCTCATGGCCATCAGCAAGGAGTTTTCCTTCGATTTCTGCCAGCTGCTTGTGCAGAGTCAAGTCCAGATCTTTGTCTGAGATACCGGGATCGATGCCCAGCTTGTCATCGGATATCCTTGAGAGGATTGGACGATACCGAGGTGCTTTGCGAGATACGAAGGTCTCAACGCGCTCCTTCGACTTCTTCATGTTCTTCGCCAAATACTCGGCAAGATGAATTGCTGCTCTTTCGGTGACGGCATCCCTGATATCACTCAGCGATATCTCATTCTCAGCGAATAGGTCTCCGGTTTCTTCGGAAATGTCAAAGTCGGTGCGTTCGGCTCTCACTGCCTCATCGAGAAAGTCGGACGCCACGTAGCAGAGATAAACAAACTGACTGGAGCCGTCTTCGAGCTTCCCATATAAGCCCGGAATCTTTCCGACAAGCGATTCTTCTTTAACTAGCCGACTGGCCGCACAGAGGGCAATGGCGTGGGAACGCGGCGTTGCACGCAACCGGATATGTGTTAAGAAGAAATGATGGTCTTTGATCGAAATGGTTTCTGCGACAGACGACGACACCATGTGGTCTTCATAAACGCTGTTGAGCGCAATAGTGTCACCGGCATCTTGAATGACGATCTCTGGTGCACCGCCGGCCCGCACGAAATACCACAAGCAATGTTCGAACAGGCTGTTGGCGATCGCCGGTGCGGTCTTTAATGACGCCTCCCGATATCGCTTCTCAAATCCGTCAAGATGCACGGTAGTTGAACACTGTGAGCCAGGGGTTGCATCTTCAAGGAGCTCATCGGTCACGCCAGCGGTCGCATTGAACACGAAGGATTGCTTCTTCGCTTCGCCATTGCCTGTCTTAAAAACACTGGTGACATTGACTCTCTTGAACGCTTTCAGCCAGAGCAGTCGACCGACACCGCGACCACCTTTGTCTGCCTTGTGTTCACTGTCGAGAGTTAGGAATGACGTCATATTGTCATCGTTGAAGCCAATCCCGTTGTCGGTGACGCGGAAGCCGACAATCGGTTCCCGAGGCTGTGATCCTCCATCCTTCATTTCGTCTTCGAACTCAAGCGACTGCTGATCGCCCCTAAGAATCTGCACGGCAATCCGC
>WFTN01000595.1 GCA_015485455.1 Planctomycetota bacterium
CCCCAATCCATCCACATGATTGGTGGATTCCGAGTTCAAGGCCAAACGCAGGAAGCTGCGGAACGACTCAAGGCCGCTGCCCTGGCTTTAGAAAGTGCTGGGGCCTTCGCAATTGTCTTGGAGCTCGTACCTGCGGCATTGGCCACCGAGATTTCTGAAGCCCTCACTATTCCCACGATCGGTATCGGTGCCGGAGCAGGTTGTGATGGTCAAGTCCAAGTCTTCCATGACATCATGGGGATGTACGAAGATTTTCTTCCTCGTCACGCCAAACGCTACGCCGACGTTGCCGAAGTGATTCGCAACGCGGCCAAGAATTACGTCAATGAGGTCCGGGAGGGAGTCTTTCCCGCCGCGGAACACAGCTACAAGAAATCAAAGGATTTCAGCGACACATAGATCTAGTTCGAAATCAGTGGCCAAAAGCCCAAGCTCGAAACCAGTTCTTACTTGCATTTTCTCTTGCCCCGACCAGCGTCAAGCACCTGAGCAATTTCATCTGCGGACATACCCCGGTCAATCATCGCTTGTTTCAGCGCGTTATTCGATTTCTTGGTCACAACATCATTCCAGCACCCCACCACGATCGCCACAATCGGAATCGCAAAGACCATGATGGGAACAATGTCAGGACGATTCAGTAGATCGCTGAGCATGTATCTCTCCGAGTTCAAAAAAGGTCCAAGGGGCTATCGCCACCAAGAGCACGATATTTTCGAATTTCTCGAATTCGCCAAGCAAGAACTCAACGAATAGTCACAAGCACAGCGTTCGTGATCTCCACAACACCGGGCCCCACTTCAACCAATCCTTGCAAAGTCCAGGTCAGAGGGAAAAAGACCGGAGGAAGCAAACCAGTCCAAGGAGAGAGTGTTGCGGGCAGAAGACTCGGGCACAAAGAGCCAGAAGCAGAATCCGCCAAAGTAAAAAGAGTAGGTTGCAAGTTGGGTGCTGCATCGCAGGGGGTCACCAACATCAACCCCGTCACCCCTGCAACGGCGAAAGCATTTGTTGCTTGAGGAATACCAACCATGCCATAAATGACAAATGGTGCCGGTGTTGCCCGATTGGGGGGTTGCTCAAGAGTGACGGAGAATGACGTCCCCAGTGGGACTTGAACGTGATGGCGTCTTTTTCCTCCACCTTGACCATTGACCCTCAGAATATGAAATGGGCCGCCGGTATTGGCTCCCACTCCGCCTTGGGGCAAAGAGCCATAGAGCCCCCGGCCAAAACTGTAGCTGCGCAATTCCCCAGATAGGATGCCCACGGGTCGTGCTCCCGTTGCCCCAATATAAATCTCACCTAGGCGATCAGAACCATAGCCGAGACTAAGTCCGACGCTCTTCCCCACTCCTTCCAAGGCAGTCGTGCCAAAGAACTCTGCAGTCGTCTGCCCAGAGACCGCATCGATCACCTGCACACGGCCACTCAAGCTCGCCCCATAGAGAGGAGAACCAACCGCGAACTCGGCAAAACCATCGCCATTCAGATCACCCACGTTGACAACAATTTCGCCGAAACGCTCCCCGGCTTCTCGGGCACGAAATCCTCGTTCCAAATGACCAGAAACGGAGCCATAAACAAGAACAACACCCGCGTCTGCCCCGACGCCATCGTCCATGCCCGGAGCCCCAACAACGATGTCAGGCAAGCCATCACCATCCACATCAGGACAAGGGGCAACCGCCGAGCCGAAAAGGTCTTCGCCATGGAATCCTTGTAAAAGCAAGAGACTGTTGAAGGTGAGACCAGAGATAAGCTGGACTTCTCCCGTGCCGCCGAAAAAGATGGTCATAGGTGGTTGATTGCCGCCCGGAGCCCCCACCAAGATATCTCGGTGTCCATCCCCGTCAATGTCTGGAATCTTTGCGATTCCGTGGCCGAAATTCTCAGTTGGTTGGCTGCCAATTGCACTCAAAAGGATGGAACCGGTGACACCTTCCACCAGTTCTACCTTCCCCGCATCCGTCACCGGGACATCACTGCCGGGACTGCCAACCACCAAATCCCTGACCCGGTCGCCTG
>WFTN01000596.1 GCA_015485455.1 Planctomycetota bacterium
ACAATGCCGAGAGAAATCACCAGGGCATCGGCAACGAACTTATCGATGCCAAAGAAATGCCCAGGGAGGGCAAGATCGTCCGTGACGAACGACTCGACGGTCTCTTATCCTTCTAGCGTCGCGCTGCCTGAAACCACATTCGTCAACGCAATTCTTGTCCATCTTGCGCCCGAGGTCCATCCAAAATAGGAACGTTGACGAGTTCCGTGCCAGTCACCGACACAATGTCAGCGCAAACCGAAAAACCGACTCCGCCTATCCCCGTCCACTTACGTTTACCTAACCGAAAATTGACGTCGGCTGACTTTTTGCACGCTACGGGCTGGAGAGAGTAACCTCCCTGGTCTACCTGACCTCGGATCTGGTCAAGAAATCTCAAGAATAGCTGGACATGAACAACTCCACCGCTACGATACTTGAGAGGTAAGGAAAGAATTCCCAATTCCCCTAAGAAAAAGCAAACTAAATGAAACTTAAGAATCCTTTTCTACCGAAAACGGGTTTCTCTGAGCCGCTTCTCGACTCGCGATCACAAAGCGGCCGGATTTCCCCTTCCTTCTTTGCCTGGGCGGCACTGCTAATTGCGGCAATCTTGTCAGGACCCGCCTTTGCCCAGCGCGTGGCAACCTCAACAGACGAGACCACGCTCCCCGACAAGTTCAAGACAATCGAAGATTGGGTCAACAACCATGACCCGGCATTTCCGGATCCAACGGCGACGATTCAATTGAAGAGTCAGAACGCCCTTGGCCTTGTAGGAACGGCCAAGACTCAGCTTGATGCGGTATCTTTTGTGATTCAAGCACTGATGGAACAGCGGGATTGGGGCCTGCCCGCAGTTGCGACGCCAAAGACCCTGAAGGCCATCAAGGAACAGCTATGCGATTCCGTATTGTGGGTTGATCCAGTGGAGACCACCGCGGGCTCGCCTGCTTGGTATCAACGCGGATCGAGAAATCTCTCTCTCGGCGAAGACATGTGGTGCAATCCTGGCGGCGGTCACATTCCAGTTATCCTTCACGAGGGGCAGCACATGGTTTCCCTGGGTGCATGGAGTCTTTTCGGCAGTAGCTCGATCGACTCCCGAATCTGCAAGGCTATCCAGCATGTAGATGAATACCGAAGTAACGAGTTGATGAAGGAATTCGTTGAAGCTGCTCGAACGTACGGAATAGCCTACGGGAACGACATCGACTACCAGAATGCTCTTGAATCGGCATATCAGTCAGTGACCCACTACATCAAAGAAGCACAGTCAAACATCAAAGCCATGCAAGGACTCGTTGTCGACTCATCAACTACGACCGCCGAACGCTTCTTGCTGCTCGGAGCGATCGGGATCGAAAGTGCTTCAATCAAGAAGCTGGAAGTTCTCATGAGGTGGATCCTTGTATGTCTGGAGGCAATCTGATGAATACCCGCATCAACCCAATTCTGTGCATTTCGGTCTGCATGATCGCTCTCCTGACTCTCGCCTCGTTTGTTGAGGCGCAACAAATCTCTCCACGTCCCAGTTGGCTTGATGCCAATCCTCTTTCAACGACTTTTCTTCCACCTGAATACACAGGTAGCTATGCGGACAATGTCAAAGTTCAGTTCATGACTGCCGGTTCGCATGCGAACTCCAAGAAAGGAGTGAGCCTCAGGGGCAGTTCTACATCCGGAATTCTGTCCATACTCGACATTCGACCCTCGGCTTCGCAGCGATCCTACGGATGGAACACAGCCCAAGACCGGATACATTCGATCTGCACGCTGCCAGCAAATGCCGGACATGCGCATCGTTTCTTGATCCTTTGTTTCAACACGACTGACAAGAAATGCAGAATCCTGAAGATCGAGTTCCCCGTGACCGGGGACCCGACTCAACAGATAGTTGGCCCTGTCTCATTAGCAAACGCGCTTTGGACAACTGGCCGTATGCTTGGGGATAAATTCTATTTCTACAACGCCCAGAGCCACACTATTCGCCGTGTTACGGATGCCAACCAGGACGGCACTCTCGATACTCTGGATCCAAGCTACCTCGTGTCGGTCCCACAAAACGTGAAAAATGATCCGGTTGCCGTCGCTGCGCATCCACTCCTCAGCCTCGTTCGCCAGCAAGATGGAAAGATTCGCGTGAACGGTGTGACCGGCAAAGCTCATTTGACGGTTGAAGATGTGGGCGGCGTGAAGCAGCTCGTTCTGGCATCGACTGGCGACAAGCCGCTCATTCGAATTGACAATGGTTTGCTCCTGAACCAAAGGCGCGTCTGCATCTATGGAACGTCGGGTGTGGAGTTCCGCATTTGCCGAGAGAATCCGGGAGGCAGTGACGTGCCGATTTCGAGCACGTGGACTATTCCAAGCGCGAGGTGGGTCGTTGTCGACTTGAAGCATGCTCTCAAGTCAAACTGGAAAATCCGAGCGCTTCCCCAAGGCGGCGACGCAGAACCGACAAGATGGCACCGCGTGAGCGCAATAGCAGGCGTAGCACTCTTTCAGCGTCCACTATCAATAAATGGGAATCAGGGTGATGGCTTCACTTTCGAAGGTGAAGGTTTCGGCCCAGACCACGAGATTTGCTGGTCGAACGATCTGGGGAACGGAGCGCTCCAAACAACTTTTGAGACGACCCATCAACTGACGGCCACGCTACCAATCCTCGGAAACGCGTCCGCCGAGCCTCCATACCAAAACTACGCCCTGACATTGTTCTGGGTGAAGAACAAGACGACCGGACTTGTTGTGAGCGACCGCATTTCAATGATGGTCCGTTACGATTAACCTTTAGATTGTGTCAAGGCACTGCCTTGGTGCACAACTCAAAATAGGTCGGAGTTCGCCATCGTTGCCGACAATATTCACCCGATCATCTCGCTCTCAGGCATCCCAAGTGCCGTCATAGTGTTCAGTATCTTGCATCCGATTCTC
>WFTN01000597.1 GCA_015485455.1 Planctomycetota bacterium
AATTAGGACAATTCTTCGAAGCCTTTGGACACCGCTATATTGGCCCCGTTGATGGCCATGACATCCAAGGCATGATTGAGCTTTTCGAAAAGCTCAAAAATGAGGGCCGCGGTGGTTTCATCCACGTGAAAACCATCAAAGGCAAAGGACACCGGGAAGCAGAAAAAGACCAATGGAAATGGCACGCTGTGGGCGGGGCCAAAGTTCCAGGCCCCAAGAAGAAAGAACACAGTCGTATTGGCAGCAGGCCATTCACTGACGTTTTCGTCGACGCCGTCATCGCTCGGGCCCGCCTCGATGACAGCGTGGAAGCTCTCACATGCGCCATGCCTTGTGGCACTGGACTGCGAAAGTTCCAAGCAGAATTCCCCGATCGTTTCTATGATGCCGGTATTGCCGAGCAGCACGCCGTGGCATTCGCCGCAGGTTTAGCCAGCAGCGGCAAGAAAGCCATCGTGGCGATCTACAGTACCTTCCTTCAGAGAGCCTACGATCAACTCTTCCAAGAGGTTGCCCTCAACAATCAGCCAGTCGTCCTCTGTATGGACCGAGCCGGAATTGTCGGACCTGACGGAGCGACCCACAATGGTTGCTTCGATATCTCCTATGTTCGTTCCTTACCTCGCATCAATATCATGGCGCCACGGGATGCTTCTGAGTTAGAAGATATGCTCAACATGTCCTTGGACTCGAACGAGCCCTGCGCCATGCGCTATCCCCGCTGTGCGGTGGCTGAGCGTTCCAAGGAATATGAACGTCAAGCTCCAGTAAAAATGGGACAATCAGAAACTCTGCGGGAAGGCAGTCATGCCGCAATCGTGGCCTATGGATCAATGGTATATCCGGCTATGGACGCAGCAGCCCTTTTAGCGGAAGAAGGCATCGAAGTTACTGTGGTCAACGCCCGTTTCGTCCGCCCCATGGACAAGGACATGCTCGAGGATGTCTTAGCCAAACACCCCATCGTGTTCACTGCGGAAGAGAACACACTTAACGGTGGATTCGGTTCCGCATGCTTAGAGGTTGCCGCGAGAAATCGCTGGGCCGCCGACAGGCTCTACCCAATCGGCTTAGCCGTTGACTTCGTTGAGCACGGAACCAGAGCCGAAATGTTGGAAGAGCACGGTTTGGATGCTGCTGGGTTGGTCAAAACAATGAAATCGGTTTTCTCCAAGCGTCAGAGTGAAGTTGATCAGATGATCCGCGACGCTGAAGCATTTTAAGATAAGCCCCCAAGAAAACGGCCCTCTCGTAGTCATGGAGAGGGCCGTTTTTTTGTCAACTCATCCGGACAAGCTATATCAGAAATCGAAGCGAATCGTCTTCGTGTCCCCCACAGCCAAAGTCACCGACTGTTCTTTCTTCTCACCCCCGCTTTCGCAGGTCACCGTATACGTTCCTGGCTTGAGTCTCTCGTACTTAGCCAACCCGCCTTTGACGAAAAACTTGTGATTGCCGGCGGCACCTTTGACTACGGACTGCACGTTTACGTTAAACCAAGCTGAGTCAGCACCTGGCTTGCTCCCTCGGACAACAAGCCTGCACGCTGCCTCCATTTGAAGATCGGCCTGTTTCACAGCACTCCCATTCGCGACTTCCACCTGTTCCAGGTCACCACCAGAATAGCCATCCTTGCTGGCGGTCACTTTGTAGGTCCCAGCAGATAAATAAGGAATCCTATAGTATCCATCTCTGTCTGTTTGCCCGGAAGAATCCACGTTGGAGTTCGAGCCAAAGGCAATCATACCGCCTTCGCCGTCAATGGCATTGACCGCCACCACGCTGGTATCGCCGTTAATCCGGTCGTTTTCCATTTCTTCCAGATCATCGCCTTCCTTCACGGGCTTGACCTCAATCCAAGCCTGGGCCACGCCTTGGCCGTTTTCGTCGGTCACGCGCCCAGAAATACTTCCGGAGGGAACTTCAAAATCGACAGTGAGATCTTCACCCTCCACCAATTCGACGGAGCGAGATTCTCCGTGAGGCGAACCAGGGATCGCCAAAGACAATTTCTTCTTTCCGGGTTTTAAGCCTTCGATTTCATAGGCCCCACTATCATCAGCAGTCCCCACCTTGCCACCTCCGAAGAAGCTTGGCCGCCCAACATCGTTGGCACGAACAACTGCTCCTGGCACCGGCTGCCCCCCAGATCTGACCTTCCCATAGACCCGAGATTTCTTCAAAAGATGAATGTCTTGCTTGGCCAACTTGTTCGCTTCCAAGTGGACCCATGTGCCTTCTTGCTGCTTCTCTCCACCGGAGAGAATAACGAAAACATTGCCCGTAGCTTTCTGGGCAGGGATTTCGGCGCGCACGAAATAGTCACCGGGTTTGACCCCTTCGATCAGGTAAACACCACCTTTCCCGGAAGTTTTACTGGTCTTCCAGTTGGGGGAGAATGACATAACCCTTTCTTCGGTGTCGCCTCCTTCCGCCACCGACTTTCTCTCCAAAGAAACTTTCGCGCCAATGAAAGGGTTTCCTTCAGGGTCGAAGACGACGCCGGTGATGGACGCTCCGGGGAGCAGGGTGACGACATAGTCAGTCACAGGGTTCTCTGTTCCTAACTCGACAGGAAGATCCACTTGATTCAAAAACGACGGGTGCCGGACCGCCAAGAGATGCATCCCGCCGACAAGACCATGAAAGGAGAACGTGCCATCAGACTTCGACTTCGTTCTTGTTTTCTTGGAGCTAGCCCCGAGGACCGAAGAACTCCCCGGTATCGCATCTGAACCCAAGAGCCCCATGAGCTCGTTTTCGACGTCGTTCTTATTTTCTTCCTTGACTCTCATGGTCAACGTCGCCCCTGCCACCGGGTTCCCATTCTGATCGACGACCATACCGGCGAATGGAACTTCCGCGACCATCTCGCCCTCGAGTCTTCGCTCCTCTCCAGGCTTGAGCTCCGAGATCTTGTAGTCAAGGCGTCCAAAACCTGGGGCGGTGATGGAGAAATCCAATGACCGTCGACTGATTCCATGAATGACAAACAAACCAGCGGTCTCCGATTTACCCAGAATGGCCCCAGCCTCTTGGCCTTTCTTGATGGGGAATCCCTTGGCCACGTCTTGACTCAGAGTTAGATCGCCAACCTCAACGGAAACTTCAAAATCATTGATGGCCCTCTTATCCCCTTGGGCCACAAGGTAGGCAAAAACAAGAGCAGCTTTCTCAAGAACAATACCCACATGAGCTTGGCTCGCCTTGGCACGATATTCGTTCATCGTCATGAAACCATCGGCTTCTACGGTCAACAAAACATCCTTGAGGGGAACTCCAGTGAAAACGAAATTGCCATCTTTGTCCGACTGCACCTGAGCATTTGGATTTTGCTCCCAAAGCAAACGAAAAGTGCCCTGGGGACGGTACTTGATGGTGGCATTGGCAATGGAAACCCCGGTGTCATCTTGGACATGTCCTTCAATTCGACGGCCCCGTGCCAGCTGGACAACTAAGCCTTCAACCGGCTTTTCGTTCTTGACGGCGACTTCCAAGTCTTCCAAAGGTATGTAACCTTCGGCCCGAGCGTAGACATGTCCTTGTCCCCCATCTAAACCTGCAAGGCGAAACCGACCGTTTTCGTCCGTCACAACTGTGCGTCCGCCGTAAACAACGGGGCCAAGAAGCATGACAAAACCAGCCTCCGTCGGATCAGAAACAGAGATTGTGACTTGAACGCCCGGCACAGGGACCTTGGCCTCATTCAACACAATGCCCTCGACAATGGCCCCTGGGGTCGCCACCAACTCCCCGACGTCGTGTTTCTCCCCCTCTTCAATACGAAAGAAAGACGATGTGGCCTTCCTCAGCTCCGCAGGCCAAACTTCGACTCTATAGGGACCACCTTCCTTCACCCCCATGATGGTGAAGAATCCCTGATCATCCGTCACCGCCGTTTTGAGCACCTGGGCTATTCCTTTTACGGAAGCGAAGAGGCCGCCCTTGGGAGAGTGAGTGAGACGGGCCGCGACCCCTGCCACGGGCAAACCATCCGCAGAAACAACGCGGCCAATAACGGCGCCACCAGCTTCTGTATCATCTAACTCTTGAGCGCCACTCTTTGTGGGTTTCTCCGAATTTGGATCACGATTGCTGGATACAGGCAGAGGAGCACCCGTCCGCCTGACAGCATCTCCACCCTCTTCTTGGATTGTGATGTTCGTCCTATCGAGGTCTCCCAAATCTGTATCTTGTTGAAACTGATAGAAGATGATCCCTACAACCACCAATGACACCAGGAGAAGAGGCACAGCAATGCGACTCATATCTTTCCTTTCCCAAACTGTGAGGCGACAAAAAGACAAGGTAGGACCTCAGGCACTCTTGCTCAATTCAACCGAGAGTACTATGAAGAACGTCAACTTCGAGTTTTGACTCCTGTCAAAAAAGGAAATTATTGTGCGAATTCTACCCCTGGCACTCATGGGCCTTACTTTTCTCTCCATCCCAGCTTGCGGCGACAATGACAAAGTTGAACTTTTTCGGCGCGAGATCTTAGAATCCCGAGAAATGGACAAGGCCCCAGCCTTGGACGTCAGAATTGACAATGGCAGTGTGACTGTCCGGGCCTGGGACAATCCGAGCCTCAAGATTCGCGCCGTCGTGCGAGCCACTTCCGACGACCGGGCTCAATCCTGCAAGATTTCCAGTAAGATCGAAAATGATACTTTGAATGTCAAGATCATATGGCCAGAGGGTGGCAGACTCCCAGATGAGCGTTGCAATATCACCGTCAACTTACCTTACGGAAACTCAACACACATTGCCGCCAAGAATGGCGACATCAAAGCCCAACACCTGGAAGGTTCTCTGACCATCGCCGGGATTAATGCCAGGGTTGAAGTCAACAGTCACGAAGGAGATGTCACGATTAGCAACACCCATGGCAACATCTCCTGCCAAGAGATCCAAGGCAAGTTTACGGCGAAAAACACCAACGGGTACGTGAAAGTGATTGGCGTCCAGGACGACGTCAAGATCGAGACTTCCAACGAGCGCATCGAACTCGTGTGCTATCCCACCTTTGACGGCGTGGTGGACATTGACGCAACCAATACCGGAATCCAGATGACCGTGGGCAACTCTCAAGTAGGTGAGTTCACTTTAGAAACAACCAACGCAACCCTCGCTTGGGACTTGGGGAGCCGGGGCCAGCTGATCACCAACCCGAGTGAAAACAAAGCGGTCATCGCCGTGGGCAGTAGACGCAACAAATCCCACATCAAAACCACGAACGACCGAATAAAGCTCATCATCCTCTAATCTTCTCGCCCCGAGGGGAAGACAGAAGAGGCATAATGCCGTAGAAATAGGGGCGTGATCGGCTTTACCCTTGAGCGGCCAATAACAGAAGAAGTTCCTTCGTAAACGCCCAGCTCAACTTCCAAGCCAATAACTAGGTGTGCTGATTCTTTCAGCCTCTTCGGCCCAAGTGTTTCAGTTCGAGAAAAGGACAGGTTCAGACCATGGCCAAAGTGTTCATTCCCAAGGAAATCGCAGACGGCGAACGGCGCGTCGCGGCCAGCCCGGAAACGGTGGGAAAACTCATCAAGGCTGGTCTCGAGGTAAGCATCGAAGCTGGGGCTGGCCGCATGGCTGGCATCCGTGACGACGACTACACCGGGGCTGGTGCTTCTATTCAATCGTCCGCTGCCGACGGGATGAGTCAAGCAGACGTCATTCTTAAAGTTCGTGAACCCATGCCTCACCCTGGGGGCAAACACGAATTAGAGATGGTGAAAGAAGGGGCTGTTTTCGTTTCCTTCTTGGTGCCCCAATCGGCCCAAGATGATGTTGTGAAAGCGCAGGATCGAGGGATCCAACTGTTCTCCATGAATTTGATCCCACGAATCTCCCGGGCACAGAGTATGGATGCTCTCAGTTCCCAGGCGAACATTGCTGGCTACAAAGCAGTGCTCTTGGCCGCTGCCCAACTCCCCCGCTATTTTCCACTTCTGATGACTGCTGCGGGAACCGTCAAGCCAGCCCGGGTGGTCATTATGGGCGCTGGTGTTGCCGGCCTTCAAGCAATCGCAACAGCCAAGCGTTTGGGTGCCCAAGTTTGGGCTACAGATGTGCGCCTTGCAGTTAAGGAACAAGTCGAAAGTCTCGGTGCCAAGTTCATCGACGTTCCAGGCATGGAAGATTTAGAAGACGAAAAAGGCTACGCCAAACCCCCAACCCCGGAGTTCTTAGAACGTCAGCGAAAAATCGTTGGCGATCAAATCGCAGAATCGGACGTTGTCATTACGACGGCTTTGATTCCGGGGCGCAAGGCTCCCATGTTAGTGCCAAAAGAGCTTGTTGAGCGCATGCGCCCTGGGTCCTGCATCGTTGATATTGCAGCGGAGCAGGGAGGCAATTGTGCCGCCACCGTTCCTGGGGAGACTGTCGAGGTCAACGGTGTCTACATCATCGGGCCACGAAACCTGCCAGCAAGCCTATCAGCCAACGCCAGCGAGCTCTACGCCCGCAACATCACCACTTTCTTTCTATCGATGGTCAAAGATGGAGAACTCAACTTCAACTTTGAAGACGAAGTCATTGCCGATTCCTGTGTCGTCTTTGACAAAGAAATCAAACACGGACCAACGGCATCGTTGATCGCAAACAAAGGAGCATCAGCCTAATGGGATCACTTATGCTTATCGCGGGCTTATACGTTTTCGTCCTCGCCTTGTTCTTGGGTGTCGAACTCATTACCAAGGTTCCGCCTACGCTCCACACACCCTTGATGTCCGGTGCTAACGCCATTTCCGGGATCACCATCGTAGGCGCATTGGCTTGTGCAACGAGCGCCGCCTTCAGTGGAAGCAATATTCTCGGCTTCCTCGCCATCGTCTTGGCAACGATCAACTGTGTCGGCGGCTTTGCCGTCACCGATCGCATGCTCAAGATGTTCGCAGCTCCGAGCAAGAAGTAACCCTGACAACACGGAAGATTCTCAGACATGATTGACTTCTTAGTCCACGCACTCTACCTCATCGGCGCTGGCTGCTTCGTCTTCGGCATCAAGAAGATGTCGCGGGTACGAACGGCCCAACGAGGAAATCGTTTGGCCGCCGCCGGCATGCTCTTAGCCACAGTTGCCACCTTCATCGCCCTTGGCAATGTTAACTACACCTGGATTCTCGCCGGTCTCATTGTTGGCGGGACCATTGGGGCTATTCTGGCCAAGCGGGTCGAAATGACCTCGATGCCAGAGTTAGTCGCTCTTTTCAACGGCTTAGGGGGCGCCGCAAGTTTCTTTGTGGCTCTGTCCATGTTTGGCAGCCTCTACTGGGACATGCTCAGAGACGAAAGTGTTGAGATCACGATCGCCGAAACAATCGGTGGTGCATCCACCGGTGTCGCTCTGGCTCTCAGTTTGCTCGTCGGTGGCATCACCTTGAGCGGCTCCGTCATCGCTTTCGCCAAGCTGTCTGGCAAGATGAAAGGGGCTCCGATCATTTTGCCTGCCCGTCATGCCATCAACTTAGCTGCCTTCGCTGCCATGATTGTTTTTGGAGGTTTGGCTGTCTTCGCCACCACAGGTGCCGTCATCACTGGCATTCTGATGTATGCGGTCTTGTTCATCTCCTTGGCCTTGGGTGTCCTTTTAGTCATCCCCATTGGCGGTGCCGACATGCCCGTGGTGATCTCCTTGCTCAACTCCTATTCAGGCATCGCCGCAGCGATGACCGGGTTTGTGCTCTTGGGGGCCAGGTCAGGAAGTGAAGGGGCCCTGATGCTCATTGTCTGTGGTGCCCTCGTTGGCGCTGCTGGCATCATTCTCACCGGGCTCATGTGTAAAGCTATGAATCGTTCCTTGCTAAACGTCTTAACCGGTGGGTTCGGTGACACGGGGGGAAGCTCCAGCGGTGACAATTCCGACTATGAGAATGTAACCTCCTACAGCGCAGAAGAAGCTGCCATGCTCTTGGATGGTGCCCCCCAGGTCATCATCGTGCCAGGGTACGGCTTGGCCGTTGCCCAGGCCCAACACGCCATCGCCGAATTAGACGCCCTTTTGGAAAAGAACGACACCGTCGTTAAGTATGCCGTTCACCCCGTGGCTGGACGCATGCCCGGGCACATGAACGTGCTCTTGGCTGAAGCCAACATCTCTTATGACAAGCTCTTTGACATGGACGAAATCAATGGTGAGTTCAAGAACACCACCGTTGCTATCGTTGTGGGGGCAAACGATGTGGTCAACCCTGCGGCCACCAACGACCCCAATTCCCCCATCGCCGGGATGCCCATTCTCAATTGTCACGAAGCGCAAAACGTTATTGTCATCAAGCGCTCCTTGAGCCCCGGTTACGCCGGCATCAAGAATGAACTCTTTGAGTATCCCAACACCATGATGGTGTTTGATGATGCTAAGAAGGCCATCCAAGAAATGGTGAAGGAACTAAAGGAACTCGGATGACCACCAAGATTAAATGGTATTACCACCGCAAGAGCTGAACCAGTTGCAAGCGTTCTGATGCTTTTCTCGACAGCCAGGACGCCACGATCGGGCAGATCGTCAATGCAACAAAAGAGCGCATCGATGCCACCAAGGCTGAAGTGTTGTTGAAGCAACACAGCGAAATCATCGTGGCTCAAAGGAAGAAAATCTTGCACTTTCACCCCAAGAAAGACGAGGCTGATGACATCCTCAAGGTCATCATGGGGCCATCAGGAAATCTACGGGCACCCTCTCTTGTTGTGGGCAATAAACTCGTGGTGGGGTTTCACCAAGAGATGTACACCGCCCTGTTTGATTGAGGTCTTCGGCGACAAGCGTCTCGAGCAGCATCAGTCACAAGAAAAACGAAAACCCATGGGCCATTAGCTCATGGGTTTTCGTTTTGAGATAAGTGCGAAGGGAGGGAGTCGAACCCTCACACCTTGCGGTACAGGAACCTAAATCCAGCGCGTCTGCCAATTCCGCCACCCTCGCGTGCCCTTCATACTAACGGCTCGACAATCCGACTCCAAGGTAGAGATCGAGGCAAAAGAGAGCAGATTCCCATCTTGAACGTTGATGGCAGCCTCAACCCTCTGATATCTTCTCCTTGAACCCCATCAGACCGGAGACTCCGTTGAAAGCGCTCAGCGAACAAATTTGCGACTATCTCATTCCCTGGAAGAACCTGGAGTGGCCATTAGATCTGGACGCCCTTTTTTCGCGGAAGATGCCCATGGTCCTGGAGATCGGCTTCGGAGATGGCTCATTCCTCATCGATATTGCAACCAGGTTTCCTGAGCGGAACTATGTCGGAATCGAATTGGCCTGGGACCCAATTCAGCGGCTCTTCAAGAAAATTGAACATTTAGGCCTGAGCAACGTCAAAGTTCTGCGGTGCGACGCTGGCCAAGCCATCACGTCCTTATTCCAAACGGACATCTTTGAAGAAGTCTTCATCAACCATCCGGATCCTTGGCCAAAAGAAAGACACCATAGACGCCGCTTACTCCAGCGTAGTTTTCTCAAAGAGGTGGCCGCGAGTTTGATCAAGGATGGCCAGCTCACCATCGCCACAGACCACGCTGACTATGCTTCTTGGATTGCAGAAATCTTGGAATCCCAGGACGAACTGACCAATACCCTGAAGGAAACAAGGGTGCCCACCCTCGAAGGCCGCATCATCACCCGCTACCAGCGCAAAGCTCAGGAAGAAGGAATTGGCAACCATTTCTTCGTCTGGAAGCGAGCCATGGACCAAGTCGAGAAGAAACCAACCCTAAGGAAAGAAGATATGCCCAACGTCGCACTCCGTGGAGAAGTAGACTTAGAAGCGGTTTTCGACGGCTTCGAACAACTGAATTTTCAAGAGCGCAATCAGAACATTGAGGTTCTGATCAACTTAGTCCGAGCCTTCAAACAGCATGGTGAGCCCCATTTTTTGGTGGAGACTATGATCAAAGAAGGACGCCTCAACCAACAAGTGGGTATCAACGTCCTAAAATTAGAAGACGGAAAAATCACGGTAAAGACCTCGGCCATCGGATTCCCCCGGGCCACTTGGGGTATGAAGCGGGCCATTTGGCATGTCGCACGCTTTGTCCTCAGCCGAGCGCCTCAACTCAAGATCGTCAACAGCACTGTGGGCGATCTTATCGATTAGCATGGTTTTCTCTTCTTGAGGACAAAATTGTCCACAGAGAGTCAGGAAGCTTGTAAATGGACGCCCCAACCTCCTCTGCCCCAAAACCGACATCTCCCCCTCAGAGACCTGCCCCAAATGGGTCACACGCACGGTTGGAGGCTTCCACCCCATAGCCACCTAAGAGGTTTGTGGCAAACCATTTACAGAATTCCCACTAGTAACTCAGCGTTTGGTCACTCCTTTGCGTATGGGTAGCTGTTGCAGATCTTGTTCTTTGACTTGTGAATACGATGGAATCCCTTGGAGTGACGGTCAAATCTTTGACTCCCCCAAGGCCACATCCATCACTCCAGCAGTCGGCCCCTTCATTGAATCCACATTCAAACCCACCGAAGCAGTCCCACCTTGATAGGTAGCGAGAATCGAAAAAAAAATTACTGACGCGGAGCACTCACAAGACACGTTTCCTGCCACCTGCGAGGCAGAAGACAAAGAGAATACGAGCTGAGAAAGCCCCGGGGACACCCGGGGCTTCTTTATGCCCAGGCAGAATAGAAATCCTGAAATTTGGCTCTCTTCTTGCATAACACCCCCATAGAGTTGGTTTGCGAAGAAGCTTTCGAGCCCAGAGCCCGAAATCGTGACGAATAGCCCTCGGCGCCTGTTCGATACCGCTCTGAGCGGATCTTTTGTTTACAGGAGGAAATCTGGGCATGAGAAAATTCAAGACCAGACTCGCACAATTCGTCTTCATGCTGTTCTTCATTTGTACCCTGGGCCAAGAGCATGCACTGGCTCATGGAGGACAATACAATCGGCCATCCGGGGGAAGCGGCGTCCCCGGCCCAGGACCTGGAAACCCACGAAGTGGTGGCGTAACACCCAGCCGCGACCCCTCCTGGCTCAATTGGTGGGACCGAAATCGAGAAGATTACTATGATGTCCGCAAAATTCGATTGGAAAAATCTGGCCCCAACGAAGGTGGCAATGGGAAATACGCAAAGAGTGCTGCGGATCATCAAGGTGCAACGAAAGATGATACGCGCAACATGATCGTTCCAACGCTCTTAGGAGCTGCCAACGACAAGAGTCCCGATGTGCGGGATGCCACAGGAATTGCTTTGGGGCGTGCAGGTGAAATCCCTGTTGTGGCGACGCTGAAGAAACTTCTCGGCGACAACAATCGCCGTGTCCGCCAAGGGGCAATCTTGGGTCTTGGACTTCTTAGGCACCCCATGGCCCAACATGTCTTGGGCGAGCTCTTAATGGCCTCCGATACGGCGTTCAAAGAACGTGGGATGGCAGCTATTGCTCTTGGCTTAGGAGGAGGCGACAAAGCAGAAGAGAAATTACTCAGAAAAATTGGCAGCCGCCAACCATTCGGTCGCTTATCGTCGATCAAGACGAGACAAGTCGATGGATGTCGTGCTTTAGGGCTTGGACTCTTAGGCCGAAGCGAAAATGCATCAGCCCTGATAGCCGCCCTCAAGAAAAATAAGAGCAAGGACAAGAGTTTTGCGGCCATGGCCCTTGTGGGATTGGCGAAATTGGGAGATCCCTTATCCGCAGCCGCTGGCCTCCAAGGGCTAAAAGCCAAAGACAACGATACCCGAAGAGGAGCCGCCATTCTCCTGGGTCGAACTGTCAATGAGAAAAACAAGAAGACCGTCAAAACCCTTCTGAAGCATTGGAAGAAGGAAAGAGATGCCCATGCCCGCTACTTCTTGTCCATCTCATTAGGACGAATCGGCGGCGATGAAATCTTGGCCGCCCTGAACAAGAATTTGCTGCGCAACAAGAATCGCGAAGATCGGGCATTTTCAGCCCTAGCCTTGGGGATTGCCCACGACTACAGCGCCGCGCCTATTCTCGAAAAAATTCTCGCCAAAGAGCGTGACGTTTCCCTTCGAAGCGCCATGGCTATTTCATTGGCCATCATGGACCACAAAAATTCTGCACCGTTGATCTTCAAGACCTTAAAGGAAACCAAAAATTACGACTTAAGAGCATCCTTGATTACTGCACTGGCGATGCTCGATTTCAAAGAAGCGTTGCCTGAGATCCGCAAGATTCTGGGACGGGCCAGAAACGAACGTTTGGTCAGGTCATGCGGATTTGCCATGGCCGCCATGTACGACGCCGATTCACTCAAACAAATGCTCGCAACTCTCAGAAACTCCGGCAGCATTCAGGTGAAGGGAGGCATGGCTTCGGCATTGGGACGAACGGGAGATCGACGGGTGATCGAACCCCTGGTCAAGTTGATTAAGACCAAGGCAGAAACCGATTTGACCAGAGCATTCGCCATCGTGGCCTTGGGGCTCGTTGGCGACAAATCTGACAAGAGTGAATTCTCAAGAGTCTCAATCGACTCCAACTACGCTATGGTCAATGC
>WFTN01000598.1 GCA_015485455.1 Planctomycetota bacterium
AGTCGATGGCCTGAGCTTTGGCGGGGCCTTCCGCTACGATGTCCTGCCTGAAGAAAAGGGCAATCCCCTCAGGACCAACTCAATTCAAGAGTGGATCGCAAGCGGTTTTCTTGATTGGCGCAGCCAAGACCTTGAAGTCTTGGCAGAATTCGTCGTCGTAAACCACAATGACCGGACCAGTGGCCAAGAGTTTCGCCACTTAAGCGGCTACGTTCAGCTAGCCTACACACTCGGAGATCTCACCCCATATATCCGCTTCGATTTCAAGAACATGAGTCGCGGAGATCCTTTCTACTTGAGGACGAACACCGACCTGGATTCCTGGGAACAGATCGTAGGGGTCCGATGGGATCTTAACGACAATGCCGCTCTCAAGTTCGAATTCGCATTCGGGAACCAAGAAATCCGCCAAAGCGGTGGACGCATTCGCAGGGAAGACTTCGTGACCTTTCGATTCAGTTTCGTGTGGTACTTCTGATGGGCGGGAACTTGCCAAAATTCGCCTCTTTCCTGCCCTTGGTCATGATCATGGTCTTGGGTGCCCAAGAGACCATCGCCCAAACACCAGCCCCAAAACCTGCCGCCAAACCCAAGCAAAGGGCACTGGCTGTCATCGTCAACCTCAAGAACCCGCTCAAGAACATCACCTCCAAAGAATTGCAAAAGACAATGACACTGGAGAAGAGATTTTGGAGTAACAAGAAAGCTATCGTTCTTTTGCAACGACCCCGCAAATCAATAGAAACCAAGATCGTCCTCAAACACATCTACAAGATGAGCAGCCGCAAACTGAAGAAATATTGGGTCAGTAAACTCTTCAACGGCAAGATCTCCGGAATCCCATCGACCATACGTTCGAGTAAACGGGTGATCCGTGCGGTGGCGAAATCCGAAAGTGCTATCTCTGTCATCTTCGCCGACGAAGCAACCACCGCTATCCGTATTCTAAAGATTGATGGCAAATCACCAAAAGACAAAGGATACAACCTGAAGACGGAGTTGAAGGAATGACTCCACAACGAAGGTTGTTTTTTCGAATCGCCATTCTCGCCTTGGTGCTCATCCTCATCGGCGGCGTCATTCCAGCGATTCTCTCACTCAACCGGGAACGGGCCCAGCTTTTGAAGCATCTCGACGATATCGGCACAACAACAGCAACAACGGCTGCCATGTCCGCCTCCAACATGCTCGCCGGAGACGACGAAGACGGCCTCTCCGCTTTGGCCGCAACCATCGTCTATCAGAATGACGTGGTCAGCGAAGCGCTATTCCTTGATCGCAAGGGATCGATCATCGCCCATTCGGACCCCGACTTAGAAGGTACATCCACGGGTCGTCCAAGACTCAGCAACTCTGTGATCGTTCATCGCATCCCCGGCATGATAGAAGTGAACGCCCCCGTCCTTGTCAGTGGCGAAATATGGGGGATCTTCCGTATCAAGATTCTGACCAACGTCGTCGCTGAAGAAATCCGCCGGGCTCGCAATGGCCTGCTCAGGATCAATGGCGCGCTCCTATTCATCTCAATCATCGGGGCCGCTTGGTTAGCCCGCTCTATATCAAAACCTGTTGAACATCTTTCCAGGGTTGCCAATGAAGTGGCAAAGGGCAACTTGGAAATCAGAACAGGAATCCACAAGAGCGGCGAGTTAGGTTCACTCCCCATGGCAATTGATGAGATGATCGAAGACCTATCACGAGCTCGACAGCGGCTTCTATCTCAAAGCGCCGAATTAGAAGAGGAAAAAACCAAGGCGATTTTGGCTTCGAAAGCCAAGTCTGAATTCCTTGCCAACATGAGTCACGAGTTGCGAACCCCTTTAACTGGCATCCTCGGTTTCGCTGAAGTCTTGGAGGAAGACTTAGAAAACGAGGAACATCAATCACACCTCAGAGTGATAAGAGACTGCGGAGATCACTTATTGGATCTCATCAACAACATTCTTGATCTTTCGAAAATAGAAGCAGAGAAAATGACGATCGAAGAGATGGAGTTCAGTCCAGCCCACGTCATTGAAGAAGTGGTCTCTCTATTGGCTCCAAAACTTGAAGACTCTGATGTTGTCTTTTCGGTCAACTACTTGGGGCCAGTTCCTGATACGATTCGAACCGACCCAACTAAACTGAAGCAAATCATACTTAATCTCATCAGCAATTCCCTCAAATTCACCAAACAGGGAAGTATCGAGATTGAAGTTTCTCATCTATTAAAAGGCTCCGATTCCTATCTCAAGATCGATGTTGTTGACACAGGCATCGGCATGACTGAGGAAGTCGCACAGAGACTATTCGAACCATTCACTCAGGCAGACAACAGCACAACACGAGAATACGGGGGCACCGGATTGGGACTTGCCATCAGTAGGCGCATGGCGAACCTCTTGTCTGGGGACATCGTCATCAGTGAAACCAAACTCGGCGTAGGCACTCGTTTTTCAATCACAATCGACACCGGGCCCTTAAACGGTGTACCCATGCGCCAACAAGTTTACGGCAGGACAAAGTCCTCCTTCGAGTCGAATGTCTTGGATCACGTCGAAGATTCTTCCCGGCTCCTAGGGATAAACGTTTTGGTGGCTGACGACAATGGACACAACAGAAACTTAGTACGATCCCTACTTGAAAGTGCTGGTGCCACAGTCTCAATGGCAGACAACGGCAAAATGGCTATTGCCCAAGCTCTCAGAGCTGAAAAAACAAAAGAGCCCTTTGACGTCATTCTCATGGACATGGACATGCGAATGCCCCAAATGGATGGCTTCGACGCTGCTGAAATTCTGCGGGGCCGACACTATCCCCGACCCATCATCGCCCTGACTGCCAATGCCATGGCCGGAGACCGCCAACGCTGCTTAGACTCCGGTTGCGTTGACTATCAGGCCAAACCCATCAATAGAGAGTCCCTCTTGGCCTCCATAGAAAAAGCAGTCCGATCCAAAGCCCCAGCATAAACCGAAGAATGAACCCTCCAGAAGAACCATTCTTCTCACCCAGCCCACACCGATCCTCATTGTTCCTTGGCGAATTGCAGCCAAGCGCTTGGAGGTTATTGCCAACGATGGCGTAGGCGATATCAGGGGGCTGGGCCCGCCCCTGGTATCAGCGGAGCCCAGAAACATCATGAACTCCTAACGTCGGCGTTCTTTAGTGGCATATTTGACAAGAGCTGCTTTGATCTGGCCCTGCTCTTGAGAATCAAGATTCTTGGCAGTCTTGGCGATCATCTTCATAAACCAGTCAATTTCGTGTTCAGCCAAAGGACAGCCGATATTACCTTGAGGCCCATCACTGGTGACAAGTTGCTTCTTCTCCGGCGTCAAAATGGTGATCCATGGGATACCTCCCCGTTTGCCTCGAAGCTTTAGAGCAACTTCAGCCCCGTGGGCCATTTTCTCTGTGTCGATTTTGACGTTGATGTAGTCCTGGGCCATGAGAGCTTTCACTGTTTTTTGGTCGAGGAACTCCTCGAGCTTGCCGCAGTACCCTCACCATGGTGCCCCCAGATGCACGAACAGCTTCTTGCCTTCAGCCTTCGCCTGAGCTTGGGCTTTCTTCAAGACCTCACGGGCATCTACTTTGACGACCTTCTTCACTTTCGATTTGGGCTCCTTCAGGAGCATCTTGATGGCCCGTTCAATCTCCCCATTGGCGATGTCTGCAAAACGCAGATTGCCTGCGCGGTCGACCAAGTGGTAATCCGGAAAACCGTCGACTCGAAAAGCTACGACTGTTTTTCTGTCCAAGTCTGCGGCAACGGGGTAGAGAATGCCCACCTTGCGAACGAAGTCGGCCATCTTGTTGGCTCCCCTCGTCGAGTGAATACCCAAAACGACAAGGCCTTGGTCTTTATACTTGCTGTGAAGGTCATTCAGATGCGACACGGCACCTCGGCACGGGCCTCACCAAGTTCCCCAGAAATCGAGTAGAACGACCTTCCCCTTCAATGCAGGTAAGGTTTGGGCAACCTTGGTATTGAGCCATGGACCAACCTGGAGCTGGGGCGGTGCTTTACCCTCCATGGCGTCCTTGGCTTTGCGCGACTTCCCTTCACCTTCACGAATAAAACCGTCCGACTGCCCTGGAGCAAATGATGCCAAGAGCAAGAGAGCCAAAAGGCTCATGGATTTCTTCACAAGACAACCTCCTTCAGAGTTGAGTATCGAAGGATGAGCTTACACCTTGTACCTCCTCTTGTCTGCCATGTTCTCAGCCCACCGTGGCCCACGATTCTTTGCTCATGCCCCACGCCTCCCCCCTTCAAAGCTAAGTCGCAACGACAAAACAGTTTCCGCGAAACAAACGCCTTTTCTCCGGGTTCAGTCGGAATCAGAGACTATTCATGTATAGTGGCACCCCTATGATACACAGACGCACAATTTTGATCGCTCTATTCCTCTGCTCTGCGACCCTGCTCCCTTGCGATTCCTTCGCCCAAGCCCCACCAGGATGGCGCACCTTCGAACACACAAAAACCGGTGTCCGTTTGTTCCACAAGAAGGACTTTATCGTCACGCCAGTGAAACCGGATGAACATCTGGTCTTGGGTAAATTCAGCCGCAAGACGCCCTACCGCGCCAAGAAGAAAGATCGCAAGCGTTCGCCAGAAAGTTTCATTGCCTTCGTGCTCAACGACGCAGAAAAGAAAAAAGACGGCGACTACAAACCCACAGGTGTCACAGGCACCGAGCCAAAAGTTGAGATCAAGGACTACTCTGATTTCGAAAAGATCAAGAACGACATTCATACTTGGAAGGAGTTCTTAAGGAAACGCTACAGCAAGAAGCTCCAGGCTTATTCCACCAAAGCAAGACTTCGGGATGGCGAGTCTGAATACCGTCTGGCCTACAAGTCTCCCCGCCGCAATATTGGCTATCTTTTCATTCGAAAAGTCGAAGGCCAAACATGGGGGGTCATGGGTTTCTGTGACGAAGAGGTTTCTTCCTATTTCCAAAAAGTCTTCCGCAAAGTTGCTCGCAGCATGAAGAAACCCCAGGGGTTCGTTCGCGTTCGCGACAATTCTTCCAAGTTCTACGAAAACAAGGACCTGAGAGGGATTCCATTTCGCATCAAAGCACGTCAAGCCATGGTGCGAGGGTGGAAGGCAGAGGACACCAAGAATTTCTTTGTCCTCTACCACACCAAGAACATGAAATTGGTCAACAAGATCGTCAAAGACTTGGAGGCGATTCAGCCCCACTACAATGCCATGTTTCCTCCCGTCGGCGACATCGACGCCGTCAGTGTTGTACGCATCTGCAAAGACGTCAAAGAATATATGAAGTACGGTGGCCCAGCGGGCTCCGCAGGTTATTGGAACTTCGTCCACCAAGAGCTTGTCTTCTACGACGCCACCAAGGACAGCCGTTCTCGCTCCAAAAAGCAGGCTGAGAAAGACAGTCTCATCGTCCTCTATCACGAGGGTTTCCATCAATACATATTCAATGGTCTGGCCGGGGTCTCCCCAGACTATTGGTTCAATGAAGGCATGGCTGACTATTTTTCTGGTTCTGTGTTCTACAGTGGCTCCAAGAGACTCAAAGAAATCGGCCCCAATCGTTGGCGCATTCCCAGAGTCAAAGGAACTGTTGATCGCAAGGGTGTTTGGATTCCTCTGAAACGGCTCATCTCGGCCAAGCGCCAACAATTCTACGATCCCAGAGTGATCGGCCAGATGTATGCCGAGGCTTGGTCCTTGGCCTATTTCTTGTTGCGCAGCAAAGAAGCGGCCAAACACGAAGGCTGGCGGGAGATCATCCCCACCTACTACAAGACCCTCAAGAAGGAGGCAGCTCGGGTCAAGAAGCTCATCACCAATGACATGTCTTTGGGTGCCAAGCGGAAGCTCTATTCAGAAGCAGGCACACGTTCCACCAAAGCGGCGTTTAAGCAGATCGACAAGAAGGCCCTTGAGACTGCGTGGATGAAATGGATCCGAACTATGAAAGACCCTTGGGCTGCCCAGCGCAAAAAGCCCAAGAAACGTAGGTAACACTCCCCCGGCAAAGTGCCTGTCAAGTCACGTTTCCTTCAAGACAGACACAACAACAGCGCCAAGGGTGAATCTGGCGCTGTTCTTGTGTTTGGGCTAAGCGACGTTGGTGCCGTGTTTTGGTCTTTTCGCCTTCGTTTCTAAGCCTGCCATTTCTCTCAGGGCACCGTCCACGTAGCGTTCGACCATGGCTTTTCGCCATGAGACGATGAAGTCCGTGTTGTCTAAGGGCGCCGCAGGCTTCCGAGCAAGCTTGGCGGCTTCAGCAATCGCCTCTTCGGTAAATTCCTTGCCGATCAGTGAATCCTGAGCATCTTGGGCCACTGTTGGTGAGGAACGTACTGCTCCCAAGTAAATGGAGCAAGCAGTGACGATGTTCTTCTCATCGACGCTGACTGTGGCCCCGACTCCGAGAACAGGAAAGTCGATGGTGCCCCGCCTGCGG
>WFTN01000599.1 GCA_015485455.1 Planctomycetota bacterium
GTGTCCAAAGGCTTCGAAGAATTGTCCTAATTCGGCATCCTTGCCGTCGCCATCAGCACACAAACCTCCGGCTTGGGCCACCTTCTTGATGTTCTTCAGGTGTTTGGACATGCCACCCACTGTGGGGGCAATGGCCATGTCGTTGTCATTCAAGATGACAATGAGTTTTTCGTCCAAGAGATCACCCCAATGATTGAGGGCTTCCATGGACATACCATTGAAAACAGAACCGTCGCCAATGATAGCAACAGCATATTTGCCTGTGCCCCGATTGCCACGAGCTTGACCGAGTGCTGTTGAGATGGAGGAACCTGCATGGGCCCACAACCACCAGTCATAGGGGCTTTCCGCTGGGCGGGTATACCCTGCGGGGCCGCCTTTGGTACGAATGTTGTCGTAGAGGTCGTTGCGGCCCGTGAGCAGTTTGTGGGGATAGCACTGGTGGGAGACGTCTAAGACGAATTGATCTTGGCTGAAGTCGAAGACGCGATGCAAAGCGATGGTCAAATCAGTGATGCCAAGGCCCGCCCCGAAGTGGCCGCCATTGATGGGCATGACTTCGACGATGCGATCGCGGATTTCATCCGCCAATTGAGGCAAAGCTTCTAAAGGGAGCTTCTTGACGTCTTCAGCGGATTTAATCTGGTCAAGTAATTTACTCATTTTGGGCTCACTCTTCATGGGACAGTGCCGAATCTCTCAGCTCTGGGGGCATGGCGAATTCAACGTCTTCTTCAGCATAGACAACTGTTTCCGTGTCGTCGTAACCTAAAGCAGCTAATCGGGTCAATAATTCTTGGACCAAGCTTTCGGGGGCGGAAGCTCCGGCACTCACACCAACGGATTTGGCACCGTCGAGCCAACTTGGGTCCAGTTCGTCGGCGGTGGCAATGAGGTAGGCATTGCGCCCGGCCCCTTCTGCTACCTCTTTTAGACGTAGGGAGTTAGACGAATTTGATGCTCCCAAAATAAGGAAGATGTCGGAAGTGGGTACCATCATCTTGATAGCCCGTTGCCGATTTTGAGTGGCGTAGCAGATGTCGTCCTTGGTTGGAATCCGGACTTGGGGGTAGCGGGCCTTGACGGCGGCGGTGATGTGGGCCGTATCGTCCATGGACAAGGTGGTCTGTGTGACCAAGGCCAAGGCCTGATCTTGGGGGAAGTCAAGCTTGGCCACGTCCTCGATGGTCTCTACCAAATGGGTACGCTCTGGGGCCTCGCCCATGGTGCCTTCGACTTCCTCGTGGCCCGCATGGCCGATCAGGATGATTTCTGTGCCATTATTGACGTTGGCAAGGACCTCAATGTGAACTTTCGCTACCAAGGGACAAGTGGCATCAATGACTCGGAGGTTTCTCTTCTTGGCATCTTCACGAACGGCAGGAGAGACGCCATGGGCACTGTAGATGGTGACGGCCCCTTCTGGCACTTCATCCAATTCATTGACAAAGATCGCCCCCTTGGGCTTCAATCCGTCAACAACAGTCCGATTGTGGACGATTTCCTTGCGCACATAAACGGGGGCACCAAATCGTTCTAATGCCAACTCGACGATACGAATTGCACGCTCAACGCCAGCACAAAAACCCCGAGGCTCTGCCAAATTCACTTTCATCGACCATGTCCCATCTGCTGTTTTTCGGATGACCCATCATAAGTCGTTTTTCTTGAACGACTTAATAATATTGGGGTCATTCTCGCCCGTCGACGCACAAGGGACGACCGCGAACTCAAGAAATAGCCTCCTCAGGCCATGAGTTCAAGTCTTGTCTGAGGAAGGGAGAAGCAACGCCGATTTCTTTCTCTCGCTATTTTCTGTCCTGAGCACTCCTTCTCTGCTTCCTTGCAATCAGTGGGGCAAATGCTAAATCTCAAGACTCGAAAAATCGCTCAAATTGCTTGTTAGTCAACAGAGTGAAAATCTATACAGGACTTCTTAGAATCTTCAAAGTTGGCACCGCCCCTATTCGTATATGAGGCCAAGCGGATGATCTAATCACGAGTGCGGGAATTCATGGCTGATTCGGAAAATATCATCGAAGACTCAAATGAAGAGACCAGGCTCCCGGAGTTGGTCATCGATCGGGCGGTGAATGCCTTGGTTGATCTTCAGAATCATGATGGACATTGGGTTGGGGAGTTGGAAGGGGACACCATCTTGTCCTCAGAATACATCCTGTGTCTTTATTTCATGGGTTGGGAAGAGCGGGACAAGAAAGAGATCGAGCAATGTCTCAATTTCTTGCGTCGCCAGCAGAATGACGAAGGGGGCTTCTCTCTTTACCCTGGGGGCCCGTCAGACGTCAGTGCTAGCGTCAAAGCGTATTTCGTTTTGAAGCTCTTCCACGACGATCCGGAAGCGCCTCACATGGTGAAGGCGCGCAAGAAAATCTTGCGGCTCGGAGGTATTGACGCCTGTAATACCTTCACAAAAATCACCCTCGCTCTATTCGGCCAAGTCGAATGGCGGGAATGTCCGGCGGTTCCTCCTGAACTTATTCTTTTTCCAAGGTGGTTCCCTCTCAACATCTATGAAATGTCGAGTTGGTCTCGGACTATTGTCATTCCCCTGTCGATCATTTGGGCAAAGAAGCCTCTGCGGCAGGCTCCGGATCATGCCTCCATCAGTGAATTGAGAATTCCTTTGGATGTGGCACCGGAGTACCAAAGGATGATTGTGGAGGGGACTTCTAAGACCTGGCAATTGTTCTTCAATTCAATCGATAAGGCTGCGAAAATTGCCGAGAGCTTCACAGGCAAGCTTAAAGTTCGCCCCCTTCGGAAAATGGCTATTGCCCGGGCGATGGAGTGGATTAAGAGTCGCTTCGAAGATAGTGATGGGCTGGGCGGAATCTTCCCGCCAATTGCCAACTCTCTCATCGTGTTTCGGCACTTGGGTGTTCCGGATGATGATCCCCATTTTCAGATGGCCGAACGATCGCTCAAGGGCCTTCGCGTCCACGGGGATGATGACGAAATTCGCATTCAACCCTGCCATTCTCCCGTGTGGGACACAGCGATCGCTGTGAATTCCCTGGTCCTGGCTGGAGACACCACCAAGGAGTCCGTGGCTAGCGCTTCCAAATGGTTATTGGCTCGAGAAGTGCGCAATCATGGCGATTGGTCCAATAAGGTTCGGGATATCGAACCCACCGGTTGGTATTTCGAATATGCCAATGAACACTACCCGGACGTCGACGACACCATCATGGTGATGATGGCTCTGAAGCGAGCTGGCTGTGTTGAGGCGAAACCTGCCTTAGGCCGTGCGATGAAATGGGTGCGGGCCATGCAATCTCGTGACGGCGGCTGGGGAGCCTTCGATCGAGATAACAACCTTCAGGTCCTGACGAATGTGCCTTTTGCTGATCACAACGCCATGTTGGATCCGCCGACCTCGGATATCACCGCTAGAACTCTAGAAATGATGGGGCTCTTTGGTATTGGATTGGATGACCCCCAAGTGGGCCCGGCCATCAGGTTCATCAAAGAAGACCAAGAGCCAGAAGGTTGCTGGTACGGTCGTTGGGGGGTCAATTATATCTATGGCACCTGGCAAGTTCTGCGGGGCCTCTTCGAAATTGGCTGCAACATGAACGAAACCTGGATTCAACGGGGTGCCAATTGGCTTGAGTCCATCCAGAATCCAGACGGCGGCTTTGGTGAGAGTATTGCCTCTTACGATGATCCAAGTTTGAAGGGCATTGGTCCCAGCACCCCCAGTCAAACCGCTTGGGCACTCATGGGGCTCTTGGCAGTGGGGCGCGCCAGCGGGAAGGCTGCTCATCGTGCCATCGATTACCTATGTCAAACTCAGCTTGCTGATGGCACTTGGGAAGAAGAATTTTGGACGGGTACAGGATTTCCCAAGGTGTTCTACCTGCGCTACTACCTCTACCGTCTCTACTTCCCCATCGCTGCTATGGCGATGTGGCGGGATGCGATTGTTGACGACTCTACGGATCGAGGACGGGCTGCCAGGAAAGAAGCCACCATGTAGGGAGGTTCGCTCCCTCATTTCAGAATCATGGCGATTTCAACATCAACCAAAAGACCACTGATCTTGTTCGCCATAAAAGAGGAAGTCCTTCCTTTTCGCCTCTTGGCCAAGAATCATGACTGGCGCATTCGGCCCCAGAAGGACGGTTTCATCCTTGAAAAAGGAAACTCCATCTTTGAAGTCCTCGTCTGTGGTCCGGGGCGCATCAACGTCAAAGAGGCACTGGCCAACAGACGTCCATCTCAGATCATCAACCCAGGTTTCGCTGGGTCCATCAATCCCGCATTTGGCAAAGGGGATGTGGTAAGAGTGTCCAGTATTCGCAGTGGCAGCTGCGTTTGCCCTGTGGATGACTGCGAGTATCCAGACTTGTCGTCCCTTAATCCGGCTCGTTTGGTTACGGCTCCGGCTCCCTTAGGTGCCCAGGACAAGATGACGATGCATAAGGATGACGCAGGGGACTTGGTGGATATGGAGTCCTTTCATGTTCAGAGTTTTTGCCGAGAACAGGCCATTCCCTATTGCGGGATACGAGCGGTGAGTGACAGCTTAGAAGACGAACTGCCTGATGTTGTTAAAAACAGTTTTGATGGCCGCCGATTCAAGCTTGGCCAAATCATCCGGGCCGCGATCTTCAGTCGCTCAACTCGGGGGCAGCTCTTACAGTTGCGCAAGGACAGCCAAGAAGCGGCAGAAGCCTTAGGGCGAGCTTTGCTGGCGAACCTCTGACTTCAAGAACGGATGCGGCACAAGAGGGCTACGATCGGCGAGATAAGCCTTTGCTTGTGGCAGATCCGAACTACATCCAAGTCTGCGGCCGCCACATCCTTCAATATCTCCTCCAGGGGAGTGAAGAAGCGTGTGGGGGCTTTGGATTTCGATGAACCTCGAAAACTCTTCCAGTTTCCTGTGCGCCAAGTTGAAAAGGCGACATAATCCTTTGAAACTCGCCTGAAACTCTTCAGGATTTCTTGTCGATCATCAGCTTGGGGGAAATGGTGCAGAAGGCGGCTGCAAAATACCAAATCGAAAGAATCGTCAGCAAAGGGAAGAGTTTGAGCCATGGCGACCTCACATTGATTCGGCAGATACTCCGGGTGGAATTTTCTGCCGCTGGCCATCATCTCAGCGGAAGAATCAACTGCCGTGATTTGCTCAGCCAAGCCATGCAAGAAGCGCCAATATCGCCCAGCTCCAGCGGGACAGTCCAAGACTGAATTGATCTGAGGAATCTTCTGCAGAAGCCGTGCCCACATCGCCTGTTCACGGCCATCTCGAAATCGCAACTTGGTCGATTGTTCATGCTTGGCGCTGTAGTAGTCGGCGAATGTTTCGGATTTGTAGGCTTCTTCAAAGCCCTTATTTTCGTTGGCATCCATGGTGCTATCTTGACCTCAATGATTTCCCTCTAGCCAGGGTAATCGGACGTGGAACGCAGGCGAGCAATATTTTGGACAAGAAGCCCCGTGGCAAGTCGGGGATGAGAACATCACATGCCGATCGGCCTGTGAGCAATGCCGCCGCAGTTCGTCCGGATCTCACAGCCCCCTCTAAAGTTCCTGGCCATCCAGTTTGCACCCAATCTCCTGCTAAGACACAACCGTCTATGGCGGTGAGTTGAGAAGGCCGGGACAGCTCACTCTTGGGATTGAGGGAAAGCGTGGCCCGATTCTCCCGAACCACAAGACCCCGAACGAGCTTGGCGTCACGACTCTTGGGCAGAGCCCGGTGGATTTCTCCCAGGGCATGTTCGAGCACGCTTTTTTGACTACGGCCTGCCAAGTGGTGAGCTGCAGAGATGACCCCCTGAATGCGTTCTTGGGCTCCCAATGCCAGGGCTTTGGGCCCGGGTTTTTCTTTCTTGAAAATCCATTCCAGCTCTGTGTCCAAAAGAGCTCCGTGGTTGATGTCCATGATTTCACGGTCGAACCAAAAATGGAGCCCGGCTATGGGCGCATGGGTGAAGGAAGCAAGAAATGCCTCGTCGACCAAGCCATGGCCGTGTTGGTCCGTAAGCAAGCAAAGGCTCTCTGGTGGCAGGGCGACAACCATGCGCTTGCACCTGATTTCCTGTCCATCGTTGAGAGTTAGGCCTTCGACTCCCCCTGGGCCGCGGGTGACGAACTTGACCTTCGCGTGAGTTCGAACTTCTGAACCTGAATTGATGATTTTTTCATAAGCAGGCAGGGCGTAGAGCTTGTGGAGACCAACCTTGGCTACCCCCAAACGGGCAGCGGTTCGGTGAGGCAAGAAACCTTCCAAGAAGACTTGGAGCGCTGGGTTGCAGGCCGCCACCTCTAAAGATTCATTCACAGCTCCGATGACGATGGGGCGCCAGAATCGAGCGATAGTCCCTTCGGATTGACCATGCGATTGGAGCCAATCCCCGATGGTCTTGTTGGCCCAGTAGTCCAACTTTTTGCGAGTGGTGAGCATCATGGCCAAGAAAGCCCGAGCGACTTCTAGGCGCTCTCTCAACTTCAGTGGGCCGAATGTGAGAAGGGCTTGCGAGAAGTGCAATGGCGCCGGCAAGAAACTGGGGGCGAATTGGTGCCGGGACCCGTCCGGGAGAATGTAGGTGAAAGAGTCACTCCAAGTGATTTCTTGCTCTTGGCCCAATCCTGAAAGCAGATCAATGACGTTGGTGCAACATGCCAAAAGAACATGTTGACCGTTGTCGATTTCATCGCCGCAAATGGGGTCGAAGAATGACGTGGCTCGCCCACCGAGTGCGGCTTTCTTTTCGAGTAGGATCACCTTTTCCCCTAACTCGATCAGTTTAAGGGCACTGGCAATGCCAGCTATGCCCCCGCCAATGATTGCCACTGGGTCTTTAGCCACGGAAGCGATCCAGGAAAGCTCGAGCTGCAATGCCAAGCTTGGCACCCAGAGGCACCCGGGCTCGCTTGCTCCAGATATCGTACTTCGCCGCAACGATACGAGTCAGGATGCCATGATAAATGCCCCGCATGGTTGCCAAGCAGGGTCGGGCGTCCCGCTCGACCATCGACAGCAGTTCTTCGGACTTACGATAATAGTCTTCCGCTCGGTCGCACTGGAATTTCATGAAGGCTAAGAAACGATCATCGTAAATATGGGCTTTGAGGTCTGATTCGCTGATGTTGAATCTATTGAGGTCGACCTGGGGCAGATAGATGCGGTCTCTTTCCAAATCTTCTTTGATGTCGCGCAGGATGTTGGTGAGCTGAAACCCTTGCCCACAATCGATGGCCAAGGATTCGGCTTTGCGCCAGTTTGATTCCTGCGGGTCTTTGAGACAGAAAAGCCTGAGGCTGACCAACCCAACGATGCTCGCAACTTTGTAGCAGTAGTCGAAAAGGGCCTCGAAGTCTTCGAAGCGGGTCACCGACAAGTCTTGCACCGTGCCGTCGATGAGTTCGTGTAGGTATTCGTGAGGGATTGAGAATTCTTCGACGACATCCACCAAGGCAGGCATGATGGGATGAGTTTGGGTGTTGCCCCCCAAAGCTTGAGTCAAGTGCTCGCGCCATTCTTCCAACGATGCCAAACGGTCAGTGACGCTTTCGTCGTCCGACAGGTCGTCTGAGATACGCATGAAGGCGTAGATGATCTCAAAGGCCCTTGCCTTCTTCCGTGGGAGTGTCTTGAAAGCGTAGTAGAAACTCGTTGCCGATCGGCGCGTGATGTCACGGCAGAGCTTGGCGGAAGTCTCGATTTCGCTGGCGACGGCAGCCATTACGTTTTTCTTCCTCGATCAAATAGACCACGGCCAAGAGCGCCCAAGAGCAGTTGGACCTTCGCGATCTTACTGACTTTGGGGCGTTGCCTGAGGACATCGTAGTCGCAAGCCCTTATGGCCCGCAAGATGGCAATGCCTCCTTGAGAGAATAAATCGATGTCGAAACGGGCCCGGCCCTGGACCATCTTTCGCAGGGGCAATCCCGCGTCGAAGAGAGTTTGAGTTCGATCGACTTGAAAACGGAGAAGCTTCTTCACTTTGTCATTCGCCGTTGGCATAGCCAAGTCTTCTTCATTGACCTGAAAGCGGTCCATATCTTCTAAGGGCAAATAAATGCGACCCCGAACTAAATCGTTCTCCACATCCTGCCAGAAATTGGCTAATTGGAGGGCAGTGCAGGTCTTGTCGGAAAGAGCCCGGCGTTCGTTATCGGTGTAACCCAGAAGGGCCAGGACGATTCTTCCCACAGGGTCGGCACTGCGGGTGCAATAGTCGACCACGTCAGCAAACGTTTGGTAGCGGAAAACCCGTTGATCTTGCTCGAATGCATCCAGGAGATCGTGGAAAGGTTTTTTGTCTAACCCACAGACATCGGCGGTGTGCTTAAGAGCTATGAAGACGGGATGGGTGGCCTGCCCTTCAAAACACTTTTCTAGTTCACTACGCCACCATAGAAGAAGGGCCAACGACTGTTCTGTGTTACCTGTTTCGTCGGCCAAATCGTCCGACCAACGACAGTAAGCGTAGACGTTGTAGGCATGTTCTCTGGCTGTCTTCGGGAAGAGCCAGGTCCCGACGTGAAAGTTCTCATAGTGATTCTCTGAGAGATAGCGGCAGTATGCGTGGGCGCGCTCATAATCGAGCTGCGAAAATTCGGGCTCAGAAAGTCCGAAGCTTGCGAGAGACTGGTTCAAACAGTCAGGAAGTTCTGGGTATTGTGTTTGACTGTAGGTCATCGTGGGGGCATTCTAACCCGATTTGGCCGGGCAGAAACCCCAATCGGATGAGTTTGTCATCGTTGGGGCTCAGATTTCTTCTCTCCACCGGCCTCAAAAGTGCCTTGGTGCGCGTGCGCGTGCAAGATCCCTCAATGCTCACGAATTCGAGGATGCCCATGAGGACTTTCAAGCGCAATCAGAGAAAGTACGTAATGAGGAGCTACGTGTCCTTCTGGCAAGCGTGCATGAATAGCACTTCTCATTGACCTAAACTCATGGCCTTAGGAACCCAAACAACCAAAGGCCAAGCATGAACACACCCGACAAGTCCAGATGACGGCCAGGTTTTCGGCTGGCAACTCTTGTGACTTACCGGCGTTAGCCTCGGCCTTTCGCGGCTATCTGCGATGATCCAGATGACGCCACAAACACGAGTCTATGTCGCTGTTGAACCTGCTGATCTTCGCTGTGGCATTGACGGGCTATCTCGCCGCTGCTCTAGCATTTTAGATTGCGACCCATTTTCTGGCGCAGTTTTTGTATTTCGCAATCGCCGGAGTACAGCGGTCAAGATTCTCTTTTAAGACGGCCAGGGATTTTGGCTTTGTCACAAAATACTACCGAAGGGCCTACGCTTCGCTCCAGCCCTTCGGGCACTGGGGCCTTCTTCTTCTTTTTCACCATCAAGATCACCTCGTCGCCCTACACTAAACTGTTTGGCACGAGTGTCTCACTTTATATTGGCACGTAGGGGTACCTGCAATTCACCATGTACAAGACTAAAGTCAAAGATGAATTTATCTTATGTTGGTGTCCACCAACTCGGGGCAAGATTAGTCTACCACAACGATGCCTTTGCTCGGGAAAACAACCTGACTGCTGAAGAACGTCTTAGCTTTCATCAGGAGAAGAGTGAACCTGCCATGGCAGGACTCGCTGAATGGATGGCTAAGAAAATAGACGAGCGTTTGGTGGAACCAAATTCTGTCTTAGGTGAAGCCATTCGTTATGTGCAAAAGCATTGGTCCAAAC
>WFTN01000600.1 GCA_015485455.1 Planctomycetota bacterium
GTCGTCATATAAAACCTCACCTAGGGTACTGCACTGCCGGCTTATTCCAGCAATGACAAATTTCGGAACAACTTCTTGGAGTCCGATCGAATGAAATTATGGCAATGGGTGACGTGCCGGGTACTAAAAGGCTCATCACAATGTGCTTGAGTATAGGCATTTTGTTCGGGATTCACAGCATCCTTGAGAAATATTTGAGCTTGGGCCTGTTCCTCGCAAGTCTTTATTTGATAAAGCACTATGCATAAAAACCCTGATTTGATGTCCTTTGAATTCCCTTCTGTGACAACTTGTACAGGGAGCCAATTGTTCACTGTTTTGGTTGGATGCAAGTCCCGTAACTTCTGTGACGATAGAAGGATCAGAAGAACTCCGGAGCCGAAGAGCCTTGCTACTTTTATCGAACATTCTGACTCTGGTGGTCTTATTGGTGCTGGGTTTCGCCCTCCGCGCCGTGGGAAAGAAAGCCAGCATTCCTCCAGCAGCAAGCCTGATGTTTCTCGGAGTGCTCGTGGGGACGAGTGGTTTTGACGTCATTCCCCAGAGTTACCAGGCCATCAGTCAGCAATTGTCTCTTGTGGCCTTCGTCATGTTGCTTCTTCGGGCAGGCTTGGGCATGGAGCCCAAGGCCATGGGCAAAATGGTTCCTGGCATCGTCCTTCTTGGGTTGATCCCTGCCATGGCAGAGATGGCATTCTTGGCCACTGGCGCGCGGGTTTTTCTTTTCGATCGTTGGGACCTAGCGCTTCTCGCTGCCTTTCTTGTTGCGGCAGTTTCCCCAGCCGTCATTCTTCCGACCATGCTCGACCAAAAGCACAAGGGACGTGGTGGGCCCAGGATGGTACCGGATCGCATCATGGGAATGGCCATCGTCAACTCTTTCGTGGCGAAGGCGTCAATCATTCTCCTTCTTGGTCTCATTGTCGGCACGGTGAAACAGTCCGACTTGGGGCGAGAGTTGTTGCTATTGCCCCTCAGGTTGATTTTTGGCGTTGTGCTTGGTTTCGTCTTGGGGCGTTTTGTGGTTGTGGCACTTGAGAAGGTGCCCAGATCTGAAACCCTCATATGGGGTGGCGCAGGCCTTGTCTTAGCCGCCTCCATCACCATGTACTTCAAGGCGCAGGCATTCTATTTTGAAGGTGTCTTTGCAGTCTTGTCGTTTGGTCTTGGAATGCGTCTTCGTGGTCCCGACTTGGCTGACGGTTTCAAAGATCGATTCAATAGCCTTTGGGCTGTGGCTGAAATCCCTTTGTTTGTCAACGTTGGTTCACTCATTGATCTGGGGCGGCTCTCTCAGTTGCCTTTGGTCGTCGGGCTTTTGGGCTTGATGATATTGGGGCTTGCTGTGCGGAAATGGGCGGCTTGGCTGTGCACAGCCCGGGGAGATCTCTCGAAGCCAGAGCGGTTTTATGTGACCCTTGCTCAAGTTCCCAAAGCCACGATTCAGGCTGTCTTCGGGCCGGTTGTTTTCTTCACTTTGGGAGGAGCTGGTTCTGAATTGCGCGAAGCTGGGCAGCTGATGCTCATTATGGCGGTCTTGGCGATAATTTCGACAGCCCCTATTGGAGCTGTGGTCTTAGATCGTTGGGGTGGACGCCTTTTGCCGCGAAACGACGAATCGAGTTAAAACTGCTTTCCCATTGGGCTTCACCGATTGACAGTTCAGATTTGCTAAGATCGACTCATGGTCAACAATAACAAAAGTAAACCCAGTGTCGGTTTGGCGCGCTTTCATAAGCTGACGATCGGAGCCGGGCTCCTGTGCATGATGTACATGATCTGGCGCTATTGGCACCTCTATCAATTCTCAGGCGAGAATCACCATTTGGCCTACGCTTCGGTGACCACCATGCTTTTCATGGCCATGACTGCATATCTTTGGCGTTTCAACAATAAAACTCTTTAACAGGCACGATGCAGTCGAGGGGTGTGTCACCCAGGGCTGAAAACGGTGACTTCATGCCCTGGAGGATTCACGGTTTCGAGGACAGATCGAAAATGGCTTCGAGCTGGGAGTCGAAACGGGGTTCGGTTTTGAGTGGTAGGCCCATAGGAAGAATAGGTGCGGTAACTTCGTTTTCACATGGTTGCAGCAGATAATGTAATCTGCCATTCTCAGTCAAGGCAATAGAATCACTCATACGAGGTAAACCTATGAGAACTGTAGAGTCCGTCGCATGTTTGTTTTTGGTCATAGCCCTGCTGTTCGTGATGGGGCATGCTCAGGCGGCGATGGCTTAAACTTCTGACGGTGACAGTGTGGAAGACTATCTTGGCATTTCAGTCAGCCATGTTGGTGACGTGAATGGGGATGGCTTCACCGATCTCATTGTTGCTGTTCATTGGGATGACGGTAGCGGACCTGATAGCGGCAGTGCCCGGGGTCTTCTTGGCACCGACCTTGGCGGTCATTTAGTCCCCACGGAAACGACCTGCTCTCACGACCTTGATCTGAACTGTTTCCAGGATACCGCAGATCCATTGGCAGTCACAGGGCTCTTGTCTGTGATGGAGTAACTCCTCGTGGGCTAAGCGTCATTGGTTGGTTGGAGCTTTGCTCAAGCTGATTTCTCGTTATTCGGCTATCTGCCCTTGCTCATTGCCATCGCCTCATGTCGCCTTGTGATCTGCCCTTGAGTGTGAGGACCTCATGAA
>WFTN01000601.1 GCA_015485455.1 Planctomycetota bacterium
CTCGGAGATGTGTATAAGAGACAGGCTCCTCCGCCGCTCACGATGAAACGGACAGCGCCTCCTAAGGCTGTGCGCAGTTTCGAGTAAACCAGACGATCTGCTAGCATGTGGCAGGGGGCCCAGATGATGGAGCTCAACTGAGCGCTGAGTGTGCCCAGCCCTTTGGCCTTGCAGATGCCGTTGCGGTCGTTCACCATTTGGCCGCCAATAAGCCTTCTTGCGTGAACACACTTTTCACTACCCTTGAGCAGAAATTGGATGAGCTTTTTCTTTCCGGTGGGCAATTTCTCTACCGAGCCCAGAACAGATGAAGCCAGAGACTCCCAGAGCCTTGGCACACCTGCCAGGATTGTTGGTTTGACCCGGGGCATGTCTTTGCGAAGTCGTGATTTTGAAGAGTAGTAAATTGTAGTACCCGAGTTAAGGAGACAATACTCCATGGCCCGCTCGAAAGAGTGCCATGTAGGAAGAAAGCTCAGATAGCGGTCACCGGCCACCAAATCCAGGACCTGGGGGATGGTGCGGATGTTGTGGAGGATGTTGCCATGGGTGAGGCGTACCCCTTTGGGGTTACCGGTGGTCCCTGAGGTGTAGACGATTGTGGCTAAGTCCCCGTCCTGAACGGATCCCTGGCGGCTGTCTCCAAGGCCGGGGGTTTCAATTTCCGCAGCTTTGCCCAAATCCATGAGGCCTTGCAGGTTCATGATCGTCTTGCCGGGGATACCCAGATCTGGACACTCCCCTTTCATCAAAATGATAAGGCTCAAATTTGATAATTCTGCCAATTGCTCGCGAATTCTCTCCAATAGGGTTGGGTCTTCCAAGAATGTGGCTGTGCATCCACTGTGTTCTAAGACGAAGCCAATTTCTTCTGTTGAGGTGTCTTTGGCCCTTGGGACATTCACCAAACCGCAGTGAAGGCTTCCAAGATCGGAAATTAGCCAGTGGTCACAATTGTCTGCGATGAGGCCGATGTGGCTTCCTTGGGGGACATGGAGCTGGATGAGTCCAGCGGCGATCTGACGGGTGGCTAAGCTGACCTCTTGGGCCTTCCAGGAAGGCCGAGCGCAGGCTTTGTTACCCACCAAGAGCTCCTCCATGGGTGATTCGTCGAATCGTTCTAAGAGTACGCTGGAAATTGCGGTCATGCTTCTCTCGATTTCGTCGTTTGTCCTTGGGCTTAGTTAGTTTGTGCTTGTTTCATCGAATTTGAAAGTACTCGCTTTCCAGATTGTCACAAAGCATCCAGGGGCTTGCTACAGGCCCTCAACTTTGTTCTCTTGTCTGGGTCCCAGGCTGGCCGCCGCTGGGGTCCATCCACAGGATTTTGGTTTTTGAGTTCAAGATCCCAATCCGACAGCTTTACGTGGATCGCGGCCCAGTGAAGGATAAAGATGCCCAAGCGCGAGGACATTGAATCGATTTTAGTTATCGGTTCCGGCCCAATCATAATCGGTCAGGCTTGTGAGTTTGATTACTCTGGTACCCAAGGTTTGAAGGCCTTGCGAGAAGAAGGCTATCGCACAATTCTTGCCAACTCCAATCCGGCCACCATTATGACTGATCCTGATTTGGCTGACCGCACCTACTTGGAGCCATTGACCCCGGAATTTTTGGAAGAGATCATCAAGCGTGAGAAGCCCGATGCCATTCTCCCCACCTTGGGAGGACAAACCGGGCTCAACTTGGTGTTCGAGTTGTCCAAGCGGGGTGTCCTTGAGAAGTACGGCGTTGAGTTGATTGGAGCCAGTGAAGAGGTCATTCACAAAGCCGAAGATCGCAGCGCTTTTAAGGCCATCATGGATGAGATTGGCCAGGAATCGGCCAAGAGTGGTTTGGCTTACACCATTGAAGAAGCCATCAAAGTAAAAGAAGAGATAGGTCTGCCCTGTGTGATTCGTCCGGCATTCACTTTGGGTGGGAGTGGCGGTGGCATCGCCTACAACAATGACGAATTTGTCGAAATCGCCACTCGAGGTTTAGACCTCTCCATGGTTTCTGAGATCTTGGTTGAAGAGTCTATCTTCGGTTGGAAGGAATATGAACTCGAAGTCATGCGTGACCACAAAGACAATGTGGTCATCGTCTGTAGCATCGAGAATATTGATCCCATGGGGGTTCACACAGGGGATAGTATCACCGTCGCCCCAGCTCAAACACTCACTGACAAAGAGTATCAACGACTGCGGGATGCATCCTTAGCAATTATTCGAGCTATTGGCGTTGAGACCGGTGGTTCGAACATTCAATTTGCTGTTGATCCCAAGACCGGTCGTGTGATTGTGATCGAGATGAATCCCCGGGTCTCCCGCTCATCAGCATTAGCCAGTAAGGCCACGGGTTTTCCTATCGCGAAGATCGCTGCCAAACTTGCTGTGGGCTATACCCTCGATGAGCTCCAGAACGACATCACCCGGGAAACTCCGGCTTGCTTTGAACCCAGCATTGATTATTGCGTGGTCAAGATTCCCAAATTCGCATTTGAAAAATTCCCAGAATCAGACACGACTTTGACCACTCAAATGAAAGCTGTTGGGGAGGTGATGGCAATTGGGCGCACGTTCAAAGAGTCCATGCAGAAAGCCCTCCGCTCCATGGAGAGGGGCCGTGATGGTTTCGGCCTCAGTGCGGACGATTTATGGCTTAGCGGCAATCGTCCTAGCCGCGAAGAAATCCAAGAGAACCTGTGCCGGCCTCACGACGAGCGTATCGATTGGTTGCGCTATGCGATCAAAGATGGTTTCACAGCTGAAGAAATCCATGAATTGACTTGTATTGATCCTTGGTACATCCGCAATTTCTTTGAGATCGTTGGGATGGAGGATCACCTCGGTGAATATGCGACTTTGGCTGAAGTGCCTAAGTTGATTCTCGCCGAGGCGAAACGCTATGGCTTTGCGGATGCGCAATTGGGACGACTCTTTTCTGTCCCCGAGTCTGAAGTCCGCTCGGTTCGCCTGAACTTAGGCATCAAACCGGTCTATCGTTTGGTTGATACTTGCGCTGGGGAATTCGAAGCCTACACGCCCTATTACTACTCAACCTATGAAACGGAAGATGAGTCCCGGCCAACGACGGCTAAGAAAATCATCATCCTCGGGTCCGGCCCTAACCGAATTGGCCAAGGAATCGAATTTGACTATTGCTGTGTCCACGCAGCTTATGGTCTGAAGAAAGACGGCTATGAGACGATCATGGTCAACTCCAATCCGGAAACCGTTTCCACTGACTACGACACTTCTGACCGTCTTTATTTCGAACCACTGACTTTCGAGGATGTGCTCAACATCTGCGAAAACGAAAAGCCAGATGGGGTGATCGTCCAGTTGGGCGGTCAAACACCATTGGGTTTGGCAAAGAGACTTGAAGCAGCGGGGGTTCCTATCATCGGAACAAGCCCTGAAAGCATCGACTTGGCGGAAGACCGGGAACGTTTCAAAGATATCGTCGATGAATTGGGCATCCGGCAACCGGCCAATGATGTTGCCATGACGAAAGAAGTGGCCTTCGAAATTGCTCAAAGAATCGGCTACCCAGTTTTGGTGCGACCCAGCTATGTCTTGGGTGGCCGGGCCATGCGCATTGTCTATACCGACTCTGAACTCGAAGAGTATATGAATGAGGCGGTGAAAGTCTCTCCTGCTCATCCTGTCTTGGTGGATAAATTCTTGGAACACGCCATTGAAGTGGATGTTGACGCCATTGCTGATGGAGAGCGTTGCGTCATCGGCGGCATCATGGAGCAGCTTGAGGAGGCTGGTATTCACAGCGGCGACAGCGCTTGCGTGTTACCGCCACACACCCTTTCAGATGCGATTATTGCTGAATTGTCAGAATTGACGAAAGCTCTGGCGAAGCGCTTGGATGTGCGGGGCTTAATGAATATTCAATGGGCGGTCAAAGGGACAGAAGTCTACATCATTGAAGTGAATCCTCGGGCTTCACGAACTGTTCCCTTTGTCAGCAAAGCTATCGGCATCCCCTTGGCTCAAATTGGTGCCCGCGTCATGGGCGGGCGCACTTTGGAATCTCTCGGTTTTACTGAAGAGGTCGTTCCAGAGCACATGGCCGTGAAACACCCCGTTTTCCCTTTTAATAAGTTCAGCGGAACAGACATTATTCTGACCCCAGAAATGCGATCCACTGGAGAATCCTTAGGAATCGATTTCGACTTGGGATCAGCGTTCGGCAAGGCTTATGAAGCCACCGGGAATCTCTTGCCTTTAGAGGGATGTGTCTTCATCTCGGTGAAGGATGGCGATAAACGAGAAGTGGTCCCCTTGGCAAGGCAACTCCTGGGCTTAGGATTCAAGATCATTGCTACCAAGGGCACAGCCAAAATGCTGACCCGAAACGGTATTGAGAACTCAGTCGTGAAGAAGATTGCTGAAGGGCGCCCCAATATCACGGATCACCTCAAGAATGATGAGGTCCATCTGGTTATCAACACGCCTTCCGGAGTTGGGCCAAGATTTGACGAGACGAAGATTCGTCAGCTCACCGTAACCCGAGGTGTCTCCTGTATCACGACCTTGGCTGCAGCAGACGCTATTATCTCAGCTATCGCGGCCAAAAAGGGACGAGGTATTCGGGTGGCAAGCGTTCAAGAGTACACCGCAGGAACTGTTACCTGATTGGTCTCTGCGCCTTTTTCGAGAGTTTGACGCTTACTTTTCCCGACGATTAAATCGACGGACGGTGATTTCCTTGGGAGACCATGAGTCTTCACCCCAAGAGTCTGACCGTTGGCCGATGTCAAAGACCTTGACTTGATATCCTGGCAAGTCCCGTTCGATGTTTCGGCAGAATTGAGCCAGTATTCGGGCTTTATATTTCTTCTTACGATCGAACGTGAGTTTCCATAGATTTTGATCGTAGACGCGGCCCTTGTCGACGTTGGGTTTGATGGGGATAGCGATTTCGTCTCGATCGTCCCGAATTCCCAAGGCGGCAGCGTGGCGAGATAATGCCACGCGAACGTTATCAACTGTGACCAACTCATTGCGTACGATGTTGCCCAAGTCTCGCTTGTAGCTCAGTTGGCTTTTCTTGATCTTCGCTAAACGATCAACGGATTCTTCGACTTGCTCTTGGACGGCCCCAATGTCGTTGTAGTAATAGTAGACTTGGTAACCCATGTATCCGATGTTGCCGACAAGTAATAGGAACAACACAACTTTTAGAATGCTCGTACTCATTATGTGTCTTCTTTCTCAAAGTTGATGATGAGGGTCTTGTAGACCACAAAGTCGGTTTTCACTTTATGGGTTTCGTATCCACGGCCATCCAAGTCGACATATTGAACGTCTTTTGGCAGCGCCTCTAAGTTGTCTTGGAACTTGGCGATGAGTTCTTGGAAACCCAGAATCTTGCCGTCGATTTCGATTTCCTTGGGAATCGTGAGCCCGAATTCAACCTTGCTCGGAGATGCCTTCATGCGGTCAATGGAGAACTCTTTGACCCCGACTTTCTTCCAACATTGAACTACAGTCTCCAGACGGTCGAGGCCCGACTTGTAGTCGGAGGGGTCGTCCATCACATTCCGCTTCTTGCCTTTTTTCTTCGACTTACTACGTTTTCGCGTCGATGATGTGCTGCCCAAGCTGTAAGCCTTGCGTAGCTTCTTGTGCATCTTCTTAAGAGAGCGATCAATGTAGGTGATGCGGTCGAAAGGTTCCTTGCTGTCGGCGCTTGCGCCTTTGAAGAGTTTTTTCAACTCAGCGGTTTCGTAAGGCACATAGCGCAATTGTTTGGTGCGAATTTCCTTGGGGCTTGCTACCTGCTTGAAGATATTGGCCGCAGCATTCGCGGCCCGTCTCAGTTTGGCATCTTCGGCTCGGTCAATGGTCTCTAGGAGAATGAAGGCAAAAGTATTGAGAGCGGCCAGAAGAAGAACCAAACAAAACAGGGGTACCTTGAGGCGATCGAAACGCTTTGAGAATACGAACTCTTCTTGCCGAAAGTCGAGGGATAAGGGATCTAACCCCAGTTGTTTCATCGACAACCCGATGCCGATTGCAGCGGCAGAATTGACGGTCGGCAACTCTGTGCTTGAGAATTTGTGATCTGCCTCGCTCATGACGTCGAGGGTCTTCACCGGCACCTGCATCGATTCGGCCAGCTCAGAGTTGATTCGTGGCAAACTCGAGCCAGGTCCCGTCAGGAAGATGCAATCGAGAGGCTCTTCCAACTTCGCGGGGTTGATGCTGCGATAGATTTCTTGGTGCAGGCGCGAAAGTAATTCTGCCTGCCGCTGACGGACGATATCGCGTTCGAGTTCGACAGAAGATTTGGCCGTTTCGTTGTCATCATCTTCGATGTCGCTGGCACGTACCATGAGATCTTCATCAAGGGTGATGTCTTGTTGAAGGATGGCCTGCGTTCTGGTGTGAGCTTCTTGGCGATCTATGTCCAAGTCCATAGAGACCCGAGACGTGATGGACTCGGTGCCCATTCGAATCGAACGAATGATGCGTAGCTCACCTTCGTGGATCAGAGTCACCATGGTGGAGGAGTAACCGATGTCGCAGATAACGAAAGAATTTGTTGCTGCGACTTCGGGAATAATCTTGCTGGCACCAAAAAGGCCCGCTGCATCCAAGTCCACGGCCAAGGGATCAACGCCGATTTTTTCTAATGCGGCGAGGATCGCACGGATTTTGTCTTTCTTGGCGGCAATAACAATCAAAGTACTTCGATTGCCAATCTCCGCGACTTTCAAAAAGCAGATGACGACTTCGTCAATGGAACAAGAGTGCAAGTGGGATTCACTTTCAAACTTGATCACCTTCTTAATCTGTTCTGGGTCGGTGAATGGGACGGTGATCTCGCGGATTATGCAATCACGGACCGGAACGCCCAAAATGACATGCTCTTTACTGGCTTTGGCGCTTTTGAAGGCGTCACGGAGAGCTTTCACCAAGGTGGCATCTGAGTCTACACCGGGGGCTTCGAATGATGCTTCACCAAACCCACGCACTTTATATTTCTTGGGGGTGCCTTCGACATCCACAACGCGAATTGTGTTGCCGGTCACCTGAACGCCCGTTGCTCGAGCCATTTATTCAGAACCTCTTTTGCTTCAAGGAATTAGAACGCGCTTAC
>WFTN01000602.1 GCA_015485455.1 Planctomycetota bacterium
ATCAAGGACACAGGTGCTATGATGATTGGGATAGACCGTATCTGTTATTTTGGCAGAGCTTGACTTGTCGAGCTCGAACACAAATTCAGCCTTCGATCTTGAATTGACGAAGGGGAGACTCTGACACATGAGACGTTTCATTTGCCCGTTGATCTTGGCTTTTTTTTGTTGCGTGGCGGCATTGCCGACATTTGCTCAAAACGAAGAAAGTAAGGAAGAGACAAAAGCTCCGAACAAGGCCAAGCTTTCTCAAGAAGACATCGCCTATTTTGAGCCCTTGTTGAGAGCCTATTTGGACGCAGAAGGACGCGCCGATATCGCCGAGGCCAAAGCAAGCATTTTACAAGCTATGGACGACTATGCTGAGAAGAACAAAGTGTCTTCTCCAGTGGCTGACTATCAAGCTTGGGTGGATATGTTCGGGCGCTACAACAAAGAGACTTTCACTCGCAAGAAAGTTTATGCCACCGGCCGAATCAAAACAGAACAGTTCGTCCTTTCTCGTAACGGCGATCATTATCTCTACGAGTACAGTGTGTTCGTCCCACGAGACTATGACCCGGCGAAGTCTTGGCCTGTTCTTCTTTGCCTTCATGACAAAGAAGCCAAAGGATTAGGCAAGGGTTACATCCAGAAGGTGTGGCAGGGAACTAAAGAGTCAAAGCTTCTGTGCGAGAACTTTATTATTATCGTTCCTCATATTCCCAAGAAACTTCTCAAGAAGAAAATCAAAGTCACGATCGCCGGCAAGAAAACTTCAGTTAAGAGTACAGTCAAGAGACTCGATTGGTTTAATAGCTATCACCTTTGGGCCATGGTCCTTCCATTGGTTGAGATGCGCAAGAACTACAACTGCGATCCGACACGCATCTTTATCGAAGGTGTGGGGGATGGGGCGGACGCGGCTTTGTCCCTTGCAGCCATGATGCCTGGACGTTTCGCCGGTGTTATCGCCAGACACGGAAAACTGCGGACACCACGATTGCTCACCGGGCTCCAGCACACTCCAACTTTGATCTTGGCCAGGGAAGAGGGCAAGTTTGCCAAAGGTCCAGGTAAGGAATTTCTTGAGATTGCCAATGAAGCAACAAAGGGTGACGTTCAATACGACTCTTTGGAGGTCGTCAAATTCCCATCTCTTGGTAAGAAGAAGATCTCCTTGAAGAAGCTTGCCAATCAAAAGGTTGATCCAATCTTGGAGGCGAACGAGCAGATTGCCACTTACTTGACCAAGCACGTTCTTGATCCCAATCCAAAGAAAGTCAGGATCACGAGCAACAATCGGGTCTTCCGCTTGCACCCTTTGCTGAAAGTGACTGAGCACGATATCGCCGCAGGAAATATCCTCGATTGCATCGCAACTTTCGACAAAGAGAAAAACACTGTTGAGCTGACCGGTGAGAATTTTTATGGCGTGTCCTTGTTCATCAGTGACGCCGTTCTTGACCTGAGTAAACCAGTTCAGGTTTTGGTCAATGGCCGTCAAGTAGACGCCCGCATCCCCGATCGCAATGCGGCCAAGATGCTGAGCACGTTCCGCAACGCCAAGACCGATTTTCACCGTGCGATGACCTGCAATATCGTTGTGCCTCGATTTACACTTGAAGTCGAAGAAGACGAGAAAAAGGAAGGCGAGAAGAAAGCGGGCGAAAAAGAATCTGGGGAGAAAAACTAAGTCGTGACTGATTCCGAAGTCGAGGCTCCAATACAGGGGAGCGCAAACCTTGGACTCCTCTTAGCTGTCGCGTTTTTTGCCGGAGCGGGCACTATGCTCCTGGAGGTCTTGGCACCCCGGGTGATGCAGCCTTATTTTGGTGCCTCCACCTTCGTATGGACCAACGTCATCGGCGTCATCCTCTTGGTCATGGCCTTGGGGTATAATCTTGGCGGCAGGCTTTCTGAACGGGATGGAGGTTTGCTGAGAATTGCTGGGACACTGGGAGGGGCAGCCCTCTTGATTGTCTTGATCAGACCCTTATTCCCCTTTGTCGCTGAATTTTTACTGCCGAGTGCCGAGAGTTTAGCCAATTCCGACGATGCCCGTAGTCGCTTGGAATGGGGCTCTCTTGTTGCTGCGGTCTTCCTGTTTTGTCCTCCAGTCTTGCTGTTAGCGACGATTACTCCTCAGCTTGTACAACAAGTGCACCTCAGTGGGCTGACGGTTGGCAGGGCCTCTGGCCGTGTCTTCATGTGGGGAACTTTGGGAAGCCTCTTCGGCACTTTCCTGCCTACTTACTGGTTGGTCCCTTCTTTTGGCACATCCGTTAGTCTTTATGTTGCCACGACTTTTCTTTTGATCCCTTCAGCCCTTCTTTTCGTTGGCAACAAGAAAACGACTGTGGCATCGTCCTTCATGGTGCTGGCTGCTTTCCTGATATTGGGAGGATCTTCCTTTCGTTCCACAATCCGCCCGGCCTTGGTTGGCGAAGAGGTCCTTTTGGAAGAAGAGAGCCGCTATCAGTACCTACGGTTGGTGAGGCGGCATGCTGTGGAAGACAGCAACGTGATGGAGACGAAGCTCTGTTTGGATGAGGGTCTGCTCGACTTTCACAGCGTTGACTGTGAAGGAAAAGTCGGGACGTTGGGGAAGTACTACGACTATTTCGCCTTGTTGCCGACGGCGTTTCCCAAGGACAGGAAATTGAGAATCTTGGTGCTGGGAAGCGGGATGGGCACTATGTCTTCGATGCTC
>WFTN01000603.1 GCA_015485455.1 Planctomycetota bacterium
AATCGGGCCAATAACGCGGCGCACAGTTTCCACCAACTCCTTCTTCAGATCGTCATTTTGCTTGGCTTGCGCGCTCAAAGTGACAAAAGCATAAATCCCCTGCCCTTTGATTTCGTGAGGCATTCCCACAACCGCAGCTTCACTCACAGAATCATGGGTGATGAGGGCACTTTCAACTTCTGCCGTTCCCAATCGATGCCCAGAAACGTTGATCACATCATCGACGCGACCCGTAATCCAATAGTAACCATCACCATCACGACGGCAGCCATCGCCGGTAAAATAAGTGCCTGGATAAGTGGTAAAATAGGTTTGAAGAAACCTCTCATGATCGCCGTAAATAGTACGAGCCATTCCGGGCCAAGGAAAAGTCATACACAAATTACCTGCGACATCATTGCCTTCAATAACTTGACCATTTTCATCCATCAATACGGGTCGGATACCTGGCATCGGTAGGGTCGCAGAGCCAGGTTTTGTTGGTGTCGCTCCGGGCAAGGGAGAAATGATAATACCACCCGTTTCCGTCTGCCAATAAGTATCAACGACTTGACAACGACCATCACCTACGACGTCATAGTACCAACGCCAGACATCTGGATTGATGGGTTCTCCCACAGTCCCCAGGAGCCTCAAACTTCCTCGAGAACGAGACTGAACCGGCTCATCTCCATGGCGCATGATTGCACGAATCGCCGTGGGCGCCGTATAAAAAATGCTGACATCATGTTTGTCACAAACGTCCCAGAATCTTCCTATATCCGGATAATTGGGCACTCCCCCAAACATCACAGTTGTGGCTCCATTGGCCAAGGGCCCGTAGACGATGTAGGTGTGCCCGGTGATCCAGCCAATGTCCGCAGTGCACCAATAGACATCATCCCTCCGCCAATCGAACACCATCTTGTGAGTGTAAGAGGCATAAGTGAGATAACCTGCTGTGGTGTGTACCAACCCCTTCGGTTTGCCCGTCGATCCTGAAGTATAGAGGATAAAAAGTGGGTCTTCCGCGCCCATCGTTTCCGGGGTACAGGCGTCTTCTATATCCGATGCTGCCACCTCATCCCGCCACAAGAGATCCCGCTCTTCGTCTGGCTCCCAAGCTGTACCGGTGTTTTGCACCCAGACTATTTTCTGAATGCAGGAAACACCTTGAACAGCCTCCGTGGCAATTTTTCCCAATGGCAACTCTTTGCCACCCCGATACCCTCCATCGGCGGTGATAAGCATGGAACAGGTTGAATCGAGGATGCGGTTCTTCAAGGATTCGGCACTAAAGCCACCGAAAACGATGCTATGGATGGCACCTATCCTGGCACAAGCCAACATGGCAACAGCCAACTCCGGGACCATTGGCAAATAGATGCAGACTCGATCCCCTTTCTTTACCCCATGTTTCTTCAACACATTGGCGAAACGACAAACTCGGGTCAGCAGCTCCCTATAGGAAATTCGCTCTGATTTCTGAGGATCATCACCTTCCCAAATGATGGCGCATTGATCCCCACGACCAGCATCCACATGGCGATCAAGGCAATTGACTGAAGCATTGAGCTCGCCATCCTCGAACCAACGGACCCGAGCCTTGGAAAAATCCCAATCGAGAGTCTTTGAGAATGGCTTCGACCAAACAAGTTCCCTCCCCCTCTTGGCCCAAAACTCCTCGGCGTCAGAAACGCTTTCTTCATGCAAAGCATGATATGCGTCGAATTCCCCAACATGCGCTCGGGAAGCAAAGTGTGATGACGGCGGATAGATTTCTTGGGGTGATTGGCTCATGAGATTGGCTCAAGTCCTTAGCTACAAACGAGTTCTATGGTTTACACAGGTCAATTATGAGGCAAAGTCGCCGATTCAGAAACGGAAATTCTCCAATAACTTAGCATTTTGGACAGAAGGTGAAACTTGTCTATAATCGCCATTGTTAGTGACCTAGATCGAAACTGCCGTTTTCCTAGAAAATACGAACTGCGTGCCCAGTCGTCCTTTGCTAAGTGACACGGAAATCTATCGATTGCCAACTAAGAAATTGACGGGGTCCAGCGGGCATTCGCCTGCTTGGCCATTGCCAGAACATTCGACCATTTGGAGATTGAACTACCATGCATAAGTGCACGCATAGGATCCTGATTGCTGCGATCCTCTTCTTATCAGCCAACGTCATCGGCCAAACACCGATCGACTTGCGCTTTAACGGCGAACAAAACGCCGTGGCCGCCATTGGCAGTACCATGACGGTTTCAGCGCAAACCTCTTCGCCCTTGGTTTGGGGTACCTTGATCTTCTCAATGGACCCAGGCCCCACCACTTTTCAAGGCTTCACTCTTCCTATCGGTTTTGATGCATCCACAGTGATCCTTCAGAACCTTCTTTACGACGTCAACGGTGACTTGAGCTTTGGTGTTCAATTATTGGATGACATCGCTTTCGAAGGGGTAACTTACTACGCATACGGATTTACTTTTGATGGCAATGATCCTTCCGGTTTCGGAGCGTCTAACCAAGCCAGTGTTACTTTCACTCGCCACGTTGAGACAGGATCTGACACCGCCGGTTATGTTGACCAAGGAATCACTATCGACGGTGGCGCGATTCTCACTCAAGGCCCCCTTGATCCGAATCTGACTATCGCCTGGAACATCGCCAGCGGCCCTGTGGGTCACAACGCCACTCTCAGTGGCGCAGACACCGCATTCCCCACATTGACTGCTGACTTGCCCGGCACCTATGGTGTGGAGCTCAACTACTCATTCCCAGGAACAACTGGGGGCGCGAGTGGCACAGTGATGATCGACGTCTTCAATTTGGATGTCACATCCCATGCCCAAGGGGCATTCGATACATCAGACCCGATCAACTATGCCGCGACACTCAACGGCCCTGCTCCATCGAGTTTCTCCGTGGTAGGCGGCCCGACCGCTGCTGGCAACATGATCGCTGGATCTAGCGCTGCGTCGAACATCTTCACTGAAATCGAGTTCGCAATCACATCCATGGCTGGCCAAAACCTGGGTCATACCGCCAGTATCGTCAACAACCTTGGTGGTGACCTCACAGTAGCACCGACAGACTCTTTGGCTGTGAATGTCAAGCAGCCTGTCTTGGACAGTCTCGAGACGGGAATCGAAATGGGTCTGGCACAAGTCGACCTATCGACTCCCCTGTCGAACATCCCTCCAATTCCCTTGCCAGGCATTCCATTCACCACTGCCACGGCCACCATTCAGAGTGTCACATACGATCCCAACATCGATGTCGAAATGACATTCGTTCCTGGAGCGATCAACACGCAGTTGACAATCAACAACGTAGTCATCGTCTTTGACATTGTTGGCACTGTCTTTGGCTTTCCATTCACAGATACAGGAACCTACACAGCAACTTCCATCGTTGTGAGCTTCGATACGATTCCTACCGTTGTGGGTGGCATGATTATGTCAACCACTGCCAACGAGACGGCTACTGTCAACGGTGCAACACTGACTTTCACCGGCAGCCTCAACTCTTCATCAGGCTTGATCCTCGGACTTTTGACACCTGTCATTGAGACAACCATCACGTCCTTGATCACACCTTTGGTGCCGCCCATCATTGATGGCGCCCTCAACTCGATTCCCCAAACATTCGACTTGTCGACTCAGGGAATTGACATCACTTTGAACTTCATGCCGTCTTCGATCAACATCGTGACCGGTTCCATGACTATTGGATACGCTGCTGGTGCCCAGGCCAATAACATCGCCCCAGGTGCCCCAACTCTGACCAATTTCTACGAAACTCCATCTGCACTCCCTACGTTCGGCCCAACCGTTCCAGGGACCATGCAAGCCTACATCGCTGGGGGCTGCTTGGGTGATGACATGATCAACCAAATCCTCGCTGCTGCTACCGAAGCAGGGGCTTTGGAATTGACCCTTGATCAAGGATTCATGATGGGTGGCAACATGGTCCCAGCTACCGCAGGTGCCTTTGCCACAGCGTTCCCAGGAACAGGTTTCGATAGTTTCGACCCTGCTTCGACAGTGCGTTTGATCGTTCACCAGAACTTGGCACCTGTTGTCACCATCGACAATGCTGGGGGCACAAGCAACTACGCTCTCCACTCCTCCAATGTGACTTTGGAAGTTTTGGTCGACGTTGGTGCCGGATATGAAGTGTCCGCTCTTCGCCTTTCGGCAAGCGCGTCTACTGCCCTAAGCGTCAACGTCAACTTGATGGCTGGTACCTTAGACCTCACCCCCGGGGCAACCACAGCATCCGTCCGAAGCATCACCAGTATGCCAGGAGTCGATGTCAGTGGATCCTTGGTCGCCTTGACTGCCTTAGTCAACAGCACCTTGCCTGGAATTTTAGCCCCCGTCACTGGCATCCCATTGCCAACGTTGATGGTTGGCGCCATGATCCCAACGGTTGTTGGCATTGAAGCCGACGGCCCCGCTGGCGACTACTTGAGTATCTTCCTCAACTAACTCCAGCCGCCTTTCTATCAAGGGGAGCCCCATCCGGGCTCCCCTTTTTTGTGCAGTCCTCTGTCTTCCCTGACCCTGACATTCTCAAGGTTGCGAGCAAGTGGGCTCCCAGTCGATTCGAATCTTGCTGAGGAAACAACCCTTCATGGCAAGGATCGTAAGGCGATACTCTTTCCAGACCACTTGTTTGCCGATACGCAGATCTTCCGAGGCTTCCTCAACCACGAGACCTCCAATGGTTCTCGCATCACTGGCTGTCAGGTCAATACCGCTTTTGCGAAGCAAGTAACGAAGAGTCACTGAAGCATCCGCCACCAATGCCCCTGGACGAATCATGTCAACTCTTCGCCGACGTTTGTTGTCGTGCTCATCAGCGATCTCGCCAACCAACTCTTCAATGAGATCCTTCAGAGTCACAAGCCCCTCCAGACCTCCATATTCATCGACGACAAAAACCATCTCGCTTTTGGAGTCTTGCATCTGAGTCAGGGCTTGGCCTAAATTCGTTGACTCTGGCACAAAGACAGCAGGTCTGAGAATATCGTTCAGGTCTTCAATCTTGGCGGGACATCCTGGCCGATGAAGCAAGTCTTTGGCGTGAAGCGTACCTAAAATATCTTCCAGATTCTCACCGTAGACCGGAATCCGCGTGTGACCTGACTCAGAAATGGCCTTCATGAAGCCATCGATCCCAGCGTTTACCGGTAGGCTAATCATTTCATGACGAGGAACCATGACATCACGAACACTACTCACAGCGAATTCGTAGGCACCATGAAGGATGTGTTGAGTCATATCTTCGAGGGTGCCCGCTTCCCCTCCCACCTGCGCCAGAGCGACGAGGTCTTCTGGTTCAACCGCCGCGCTCTCCTGTTCTTCCCCACCAGAGAAGGGCACCAAAACGAAACGGGCAATCCTGGAGGTCACCCAGGTCAAAGGAGAAGTCAATCGAATAAACAGGTCCAACGGTGCCGCTATCAACCGTGCCAACCAAAGAGATCGCTTGGCCGCTAATGTCTTGGGAACGATCTCGGCAAAAACTAAAAGCAACAAAGTGAGAATGGGGCTGACATAAAGGGGGGCTAACTTCCCCCACAAAGACACAGCCAGCGACGTCGACAGAGCTGCCAAGAGAACATTGGCAAAGTTATTGCCCAAGAGGATTCCAGAGAGGAGCCTGCCAGGGTTTTCCAGAAGTTGATCAACCCGTTCCGCCTTCTTGTCGTTTTTCTCAATAAGTGAGCGCAAACGAAGGCGGTTGACACCCATGATCGCGGTTTCCGAACTTGAGAAAAACGCCGACACGAAGAATAGGAAGACAATGAAACACCAGCCAGCAGTGAGCCAAAATTCGCTCATATCAGCGAGATTTCCCCAAGGTAGTCAGTCTAGAAGCTCCAGAGATTCAATGCTTTCAAGCTATTGCTTTGGAACCCTCTTGCCAAAGGCAAGAACATAGATCTCATCAACATCGAACATGCTACTCGTGGCGCAAGGCCTCAATCGGATCGAGCGATGCTGCACGGACTGCAGGATACAGACCAAAGACGACACCGACCAGGGCGGAAACGCCGAAACTCAGAATGACGAACTCTGGCTTCACGATGGCTCTTTGCCCCATAGTCGCTTCAATGACCGGTGGGGCCAAAATGCCAACGAGGACCCCCAATGCGCCCCCCAGGGATGACAAGGTAATCGTCTCCACCAGGAATTGAGAAATAATATGTTTCCTTTGTGCTCCCAAAGCCCGTCGCACCCCAATTTCTCGGGTTCTCTCGGTCACGGAGGCCAACATGATATTCATGATACCAATGCCACCCACCAACAAAGAAACACTGGCAATGAGTGCCAAAAACACACGGTACATACGAGCTGACTCCTTTGCCGCCCGAATCAACTCCAAAGGAACAATCACTTCATAATCCTTCTTGGAGTGACTATATGCCAGGACACGACGGATGCTCTCCGACACAGGAAGCACATCTTCGATCTCCGCTGCTTGAACCTGGATTTCATGGAGTTGCACGTCTTCCCGACTCATCGACCCACTGCTTCGATCGACGATTTGTTCACCCAAGTAAACGCGAGAGGCGCTCAATGGGATATAAATCATGTTTCGGTTCGTTGCGGTGGGAGCCCCATCATCCTTGCGCACACCTGTTTTCTCTTCGATGACGCCAATGACCGTGAACGGATCGTAATCGACCTTAATCATTTTTCCCACTGGATACTCGTGGAGAAACAGACGACGAGCCACAGAAGGGGTCAAGACGCAGACGTTGTCGTGAGATCGTTCGTCCACATCAGAAAAGAACCGACCTTGAAGCATCTTCAGCTTCGAAACTTTAGGAAACCAAGGTACAGTACCTCTCACCCGTCCATCCACGGCCCTCTGCTGGTAACGCAAAGGTTTCGGGTAATCCCGAGCCGAAACAACAACCTTCACGTTGGGAACGGTGTCGCGAATAATCTTGGCATCATCATATTTGAGGCCATACTTGATGGTGCGCTGTTGCCCCTCCCCAGCGTTGGAGGTGGTATCAGTTGGCTTGATGCTCTTGAGAATGATGTTGGTGCTACCCAAAGCTTTGATCTGATCTTGGGCTTCTTGACTGGTGCCCTCACCGAAAGCTAACATCGAAATAACACTGCCCACACCAAACAAGATCCCAAGCATAGTCAGAACACTACGCAAGAAATGAAGTTTGATGCTCCTGAGGCCCAACCCTACCGTTCGGAGAATACCGGTCATGAAAGCGACGGCCTTTTTCTAGAAGCTAAATTACCGGGTTTCGTATCGACGAGCTGGCCATCACGGAAAGTCAGAACCGTCTCGGCATTCATGGCCACATCATCTTCGTGGGTGACCATCACGATGGTCGTTCCAGTTTCATGCAAGTCTTGAAGCATCTGCATGATTTCTTCGCCAGTCTTGGAATCAAGGTTGCCGGTGGGCTCATCAGCGAGAATAAGAATCGGGTCATTCACCAGGGCACGGGCAATCGCCACTCTCTGTTGCTGACCACCTGAAAGTTGCGTGGGGCGATGGTCGCATCGCCCCCCCAAACCGACCTTCTCAGCCAATTGAATGGCCTTTTCTCTGGCGTTCTTAGCTGGCACTCCCTGATAGAATAAGGGCACCTCGATGTTCTCAACCACATTAAGCTGAGCCAAGAGATTGAAAGATTGAAAAACGAATCCCAGCATTTCGCTACGGATGGATGACAACTCATTGTCATCCATTTTGGAAACGTCCTTCCCACCCAAGAGATACTGACCACTTGTGGGACGATCTAAACATCCGAGTAAATTGAGCAAAGTCGATTTCCCGGAACCGGATGGTCCCATGATGGAAATGAACTCACCTTTTTCGAAGCTTAAGTCAACGTTGCGCAAGGCATGAACTTCGTTCGTGCCCATGGTGTAGACTTTGCAGAGATCCTTGATTTCCGCAATCGGCATTACTCAGTATCCCCAGACACATGTGGGTTGTGGCTCCCTCCCGTTGCGCCAGCGCTCTTGCCGCTGGCTTTTTTCTTCCAAGCCTCTATCTGGGCTTTGGTGTACTTGCCTTTCTTACCGCGGCGAGCACCAGCCATTTTCTTGGCGCTTTTGGACTTCACCGCTGAAGGCTTATGGGAACTCACTTTCGATAAGTCGACCTTCCGCGCCCTTGTTTTTGCCAAAGGAATAGCCTCAGCATCGTCTGGGACTGCGAGATAAACTTGCTCTCCCTCCTTGAGCCCCGACTTCACATGGATCGCTTCTGTGTTATGAAGACCAACTTCAATTTCTCGAAGGACCGGCTTGCCATCCACGTTGACATAGCAAAACGTTTTCTGACCATTGTCGTAAACCGCTTGAGTGGGAATGCTCACCACGTTTTTGATGTCTTCGATGATCACTTCAGCAAAGCAGTTCATCCCAGGTTTGAGCTTGCGACCGGGGTTGTCGATGGTGACCTTGGTGGAATAAACCTTCAGATCTGGGTTGCGATACCAAGACTGAGAGTCAGCGACGGTGGCAACGCTTTCCACGGACCCAACGATAGTTTCTCCCGTATCAGTTGTGATGATCACGGGCATACCCAATTGGACCAAGTGGACACTGCTTTCATGAACATCAATGTCCACCAAAACCCGATCCATATCAGGGATTTCCAAAATTGTCTGGCCCTTGCGAACAGAGGAACCGGCTTCCAAAGGCTTGCGATCTCGACGCCCACCCTCACGAGCGTAAATGACCAGGCCACTTCGTGGAGCCATCACCCGGTTGTTGGTGACCGAGTGCTCTAAGCGGGCGAGCTTCTTCTTTTCTAGTTCAAACTGAGCTTCTCTGGCTGTGACGTCCGCCGACTTTTGACTTTCTGCTGCACGACTACGAACCTTCACCCGCTCAAGTTCTCTTTTTGATTCTTCTAAATTGCTCTCTAGCTCACGAATGCGTTTCTTGGATGTGTACTTTGACAGAACTTCGAGCTTCCTCTTGGCCAAACCCCTTTCGATTTCCCGGCGTTTAACCAAGAGTTTGTCGGCCTCCAACTTGTCGTTGGAGATGTATCCCTTTTTGGCCAGCTTGACACTCCAAGAGAACGTCTCTGCTG
>WFTN01000604.1 GCA_015485455.1 Planctomycetota bacterium
CACTGAGGACCTCCCCAGCGGTTCGATCGATACCTCGAGCAGTATAGGCTTGAAGCCCAGTCAAAGTACTGTGCGCCTCGTCCAATGCCGCCTTGGCCTCCCTTAATCCCCGCCTTGAGATCTTACCGCTGGTTTTCCGGGATTTCCGTTCAAAAGTGGGTCGAACCTCACTCATGGCCTCCTCTGCCAAACTCGTTCTAGCCTCAGCTATCACGGCCAGCCACTCGTCATCGTTCCTCTCGGCTTTGTTGCCAAAGTCGTCTTCGAAGCGAACAGTGACTGCATCTCGCTTGGCACTGATCCCAAAGACTTCTTTACCCAAAGATACCTGAGCGATGAACAGAGGAGCCTTGCCCGACACGGCGATGACCTGCCCGCCAATAGTCACCACGGGCTGACCGTTTCCTGGGTTGGCATCGTCAACACGAATCTCAAGGGCGACCTTTCCTTGGCGCGCTGGCTTCCCATTGATCTCAATGGAAGGCACGTCGAAATCGTAACTTCCTGCTTTGGGCCCTGAGAACGTAAGAGCAACCTCCTCTCCACTTAATCCCCATTGTGGAGCTTCAATGGAGATATTGGCTCCTAAAGTCAGATCACCACCAGATTGACCTCTCGAAGGGCTATAGAGGTCTTTAGGTGCGCCTATGACCACAAGAGTCTTGCCGTTGTCGCTCACCTCTGCATCAATGTTGCCAACTCCAGCAATCTTGATGGTGCCGTCTGAAACGAGGTCAACAATTCCTTGGGCTAAAGGCAGAGGGATGCGAACACACTTGACGCTGGAGTTGATCCAGGCGCGATTGACAAACTTCACAGCGGCGCCATCAACAAAGGTCGGCTTTGCGCGACTCCCTGTACCCAACAAGTTGGCGCTCAAGGACGCCTCCAAGGCTCGTTTTTGCAAGTTCAGATCGTAAGGCAGAGATTTGCCAAAGACTTCCAAGAAGCCGATTTGAACCAAAGGATGGGCCCGAGCGGCCAACTTAACTCGCATGGCCTCCACGTGAACACCGACCTTGGATTTATAAGTCGCTTGATCATCCTGATAGTCATTGAGAAAATCGACCAACTGCTTGGTAACAGCAAAAATCTCCGACACCTTGGGCTGGTCGCCTATGTTCTTCACAAGACTGTCGAGCGATGCCCAAACCGCACCGGCATCCCGACGATAGGGACCATACATGGCGCTCCACGCTCCCATGAAACCTTCAGCGATTTGGTCCGTCGATTGCGTCTTAACCAAAGATAAAACCCGATCTCGGGCTCTGTCGTGTTGCGCTGCTTCGGAATTCTGTCCCTTGTCGTCGAGACTCGCCATGACCCTCTCAAGATTCGCCTTGAACTCAGGCCCCTTGATGGTTTCCTCCAACCCATTGAGGACGGCGGTGGCAAACATATCAAGTGGTAGACCACTCTTGGCTACCGTGTCTAAATTCTCTGGCCATTGCAGAGGATCGAAGCCCAGGTCTTTTGCAAACCACATGGCCATTTTGCCCTGGAAAACCGCGTCCTTCCGAATCCTCGCGAGGCCAATGGAAACAGCGATCCGGCGATCGCGGGCTTCGAAACCGTTGGCGATAAAGCTGTCAGCCTTCTTCATAGCGGCGACACCACTCACTTGATCAGCAGCGGCTGGAGTCACGCCAGCAGCCTTCAAGCAAGCATCAGTCAACAGGGATGTCAATTGTCCCAAGTTCTCAGCACTCTTGATTTGTCGACTCACCCAAGACTCAATGGCCGGAAACAGGGTCTTGCCGTAGTCCGGGTTTTCCTGCAACAGCGTTTGAACCTGCTCATCTATGGTGCTCGTCCAAGTCGGACCAAGTTTTTCTAACGCAATGGCGGTAGCGGAGAGGCTATTGTTCCACAGTTTTTCCTTACGACTCACCACGAATGAATGCCAGAAACTCGGCGAAAAACGAGAATTGACGGCCTGAAGTTGCTTCAGACTATCGACAAGAGGTTTTTCGGCATCGGCTTCCAGAACCTTCCATTGACCTTCACTCACTTCTGTGGCGGCAAGAAAATTGCGAGCAGCTTGGGCAAAATTCTGAACTTCATTGCTGCCCACAGCTCCATCATCTGTTGCCTTGATGGCCTCCAGAGCTTCAGTAGTCTTGCCAAGCAAGGACGCAGCGTTCTTGTCGTCGACTTGAATGGCAAAAACATCGGTGCCGAGTTGAGCCAGAATTAAGGAAGCCAGTTCTGCCCGTCTATCACTCCCCGCTTCTAAGAGGTCGAATGTTGCCGGTGTAATCCCGGCGTAATCACTGCCAGCGATTTTGGCTTTGACCGCGTCGTACTCCGCCACAAGAGGGTCGTCACCGGTTAGATTCGCTGGTGGTGGGACCGGTGTATCAGAATTTTGCGAGTTGATGAAAGCAAAGACCGCCACCAAAGCCACAACGACGCTGGAGACAATAAGAGCGACCTTCTTGCCACTCATGCCGGTTTCCACCGGAGCCATGGCCCGGGTTTGGCCTGTGTTTCGGTCCGCCGCTCCTCCCACTTCCTTTTCCCAATCCTCTGGGATAGTTTGCAAAGGAACAGCCTTATGCTTGTTAGCTTGAGGCTCGAGTTTAGAAACGCGAACGATATCTTGGGCCAATTCCTTCATCGATTGATATCGATTCGCCGGACTCTTGTGCATAGCCTTTTCGACAATCTTGCACAAGGCGTCTGGGTTGCGGAAAGAACCCTTGACCAACAAGGGAGGTGGGTTCGACTGGAGATGTTGCATGATCAAGATGCCATCGGTGAATGGCAATTCTCCGGCTAGCATCTCGTACATCATTACGCCCAAGCAATAGATGTCTGCCCGACGGTCAACGCGGCCTTGCAGGTCGCATTGCTCAGGAGAAATGTACTGGGCAGTTCCTTTGGCCATGGTGGTGTTCTTACCACCGGTCATCTCGTCGCCCTTTTGCTCAAAACGCTTGGCGATACCAAAGTCGCAGACTTTCGTTCGCCCTTCTTTGTTGCGCAACATGTTGCCAGGTTTCACATCCCGGTGAACGATGTTCTTTTGATGAGCGTGATGAAGGCCTCGGCAAATATCGATCATGGTGCGATAGAAGACATTTTCTGCCATGCCTTCTTGCTGCTCGCCCGACTCAATGATGTCTTCTAAGGAGCCCGCCTCCATTAACTCCATAGCCAAAGCTGGACGCCCCTGGAAGGTGCCGAACTCGTGAATTTGGACGATATTCTCATGTTTGAGGGCCCGATCAGCCTCATTCATCAGTGTCTCTTCGTCCCAATCACTTGCCCCTTCCCTTGCGATTTTCAGGGCGAAGCGTTCGCCCCCATCTTTCGCTTCAACTTCGAACACCTCCGAGTTGCCGCCAACGCCGATCTTCTTGATCATGCGATAGGTATCGTCGAGAGACTTCTTCGGGCGATCCCGTTTATTCAAAACATTCAAAACGTCAAATAAAGCCTCTTTGAACTCACCAGCAGACTGGTAGCGGCTCTTGCCATCTTTCGCCAGCGCCTTCTTCAGCACTTCCCACAGACGGTAAGAAATCGCCCCACCGTCGGCGCAGGTGTCAATGGGTGGTGGCGGGTTCTCTTTGTGCTGTTGCAGGATGTCTTGGAGGTAGATGCCACGAAATGGAGGAATGCCCGCCAAGAGTTCGTAGAGGATGATGCCACAAGAATAGAGGTCCGTCCTTGCATCCACATCTTTGGGACGCAAAAACTGCTCAACCGCCATGTAATGGGGGGAGCCAGGGATCTCGCTACCCTTCCCTTGCATTTTGCGAGTTACTTTTTCGTAACCAAGCCCCTCTTGATAAGGCTTAGACAAACCGAAATCGAGAAGGCGAACGGCCAAAGGATTTTCATAGACGCAAATGTTATGGGGCTTGAGATCACGATGAACAAATCGTCGGTGATGAATGGGCTCCAGCACCGAGAGAATCTCAACCACGATCTGGATTGCCCGAATTTGTTTCAAGCCATTGGCGTTGTCGGCGATGATTTTGTCGAGGGTAGGGGCTTGGACAAATTCCATAACCAAGAACATCTGGCCATTTTCGATTTGCCCACCGTCTTCGTATTGAACGATACCCCGGAACGCTTTGAGATCTTGCAGCACGCGCATTTCCCGCTCAAATCGCTCCCGTGAGCTATCGCCATCGGCGGACAATTCAGCATGGAGAAACTTGACAGCCACCTTGCGGCCGGTTCCTTCCGTCTCAGCTAAATAGACCGACCCCATACCGCCAGCGCCAATCTCGCTGAGGATGCGATAGCTCTTTGACTCTCCTTTAACGGAAGTCCCAAGGATGGCGGCGGAATCTAAGGTGTCATCTGACATGAATTACTGCTCTCGGGGAGGTTTCTTATTCGGGCAGGAGCAGATAAATACTCACGCCCCCACATATTCACCACAGTTCTATATCAACAATAAGCCCAAGCGCCTCCACGTCAACAACTTGTGGGCGCGAGAAGTCGATAACAGAGACGAATGGTTGCCCCTTAGCCTACACCATAGGGGCCCACACATTTGATTGTAACCTGTGACAGACAAGAAAGATGCCGATATTTCTCCTCTGTCTTTCAACGCCTTTGTTTCTGGAGCAAAGGCAAGAATGGTCCCAGGCCCGATCAACCGGAGGGCTTCCCTCATGATTGGCGATCTTAAGACCGTCAAATGTCTGAATACTGAGTTAAGATCGGCCACGTCCTGCAAAGGGCGAAAGTCCAAAAATTAATAATCCAAACGATCCAAGAATTCACGGCCCCAAGGCCAACAATTCCGAGCCGAACACCAAAGACGACTCGGCCAACGATATGGTTGACACTGGGCCAAAATCCGAGCCATCCCCCAAAAGCAATGTCCATCGTCACCTCAAACGATGGCACAAGGCCCTCGCTTGCTCTGTCGCCGTCTTTTTGCCTCTTTTTCTCTACTTGCAAACCGACTTATTCCACGGACGTAGTGGTGATTTGAGCCGCCTCATCACCAACGAAGATGATTGGTCTCTCCATACTTCCCAGCCCCAAGACCTTTTTCAGCAACCGAAAGCCGCTCAGCTTCTCAATTGCCTGCTCAATCAGGGTCCATGGGCCAAGCTCCTGGGGTTTCCTGCCCCGACATCCAACTCCTTTGAGTCCCTCGAAGAGATAGTTGAGGCTTGGACGGGAGGCGAAGTCCTCCTTACGGTGAAATGGCCCAAAACCCCGAAAATCGCCCCCAAATCAATGGGAGAAATCTCTGCCCATCGCCCATTTGACTCTATGACGTTGATATTGAGACCAACAAAAGGCCGCGCCAAGGCTCTGGCCCGCCTCATCATGCTGCCGGGACTAACCGAACCAATTCTGGGGTCTTTCGTCAATCCCAATGCTGGTGCCGAGAGATTCGGTGACATCATCCAAGTGGCCAACCCCGGAGTTTTCTTGGGAGAAAAATCTTCTGACAATCCCAAGCTTCGAGGCCTGGCTTTCACCACGATCAAAGACCTCATCATCATCGGCACGAGCTACGATGATGTCTTGGAAAAACGCAATTTGGTCCAGGGCGACGAATCCCGCCTCGCACCACCGAAAACCGGCACCCTCATGGCAACCCTCAGCCCAATCGGCCAGGAGAAATTGCAAAGCACATGGACCGACCTCTTTGGTGCCAGGACAACTGCACTCATCCGCTCATTGGGCCTAGGTCCCCAAAGCCAAGAGAAACTCCAAATCGCCATCCAATTCACCAACTCCATCCACATGACAACATCTTGGGATGGGACTGTGGGGGAAGAAGTCGAACTGGACAACATAGAGGACATCAGCAACCAAGCGGTCTTCTCTGGGAATGCCCCAGGCATTTGTCGCCGTATTGGAGAAGACTTCTCACAGAATTTCGATGGCAACACCGTTGTCCGCCACGCCTCCCATTTCCTTGGGCCTAAGGGCGAGAATTTGCCAACTATAGAAACTTGGCTCAGCAAAGAAACTGTCCATGAGATGGCCCGACAATTGGAGAAGGCTAGGGCAAGAAACCTTCGGTTTTCTTGGGCTCCTCCCACCACAACCAAGAAAGAAGACAGCCCATGGATTTGTCTCTCCCTTCAAGTCGAAGACAAAAACTGCTGGACGCAAATGAGTCGAACTATCGGCATTCCCACAACCGAATCAAGGGGATGGCAAGAACTCCAGATTCCTCCCACCTTGGGATTCACCCACTACACGCTGCCCCACATTTACTTGGTCAAGAATCGCATTCACCTGGCCAATGGTCCGCCAATTTCGGCGGATCAATGCCTCAAGATAGGTGAGAAGAAAAGCCTTGCCCTTTGGCGCTTCCATACCACAGGAGCCGAACTTTCTCGTTTGCTCCAGGCATTGGACACCATTCGCTTGAAACAACTGGCCCACCCCACATTCGACAAGCGGCAAACTGTCCTCAAGTCCTTAGGAAGTCATGGCATGACAACAGCCCAGGTGGAATCTCGATCAAACACCATCTTTCGCCGGCATCACCAGGAAGCCAAAGACCTCTTAACGACAAGAGGGATGGCATTTCAGTCTTTATTTAAAGTTTTGGGCGATATCCGTGGGGAAGCACACAGCCAAAATGGCCGGACCGTCGTCACCGTCATCGTCGAGTAAGTTAGGGCCTAAAGCCACTGAGGCATCTCGTCCCGAAAGCGGCAATGCAATTCGTCTACAGAATCTTTATAAAGATCCGTAAGCAAAATCCTCACGCTGTCGGGCATCAGCTTGCTTGTGCTCACTTTGAGCTCAGGTGTGGTTTCTTCCACCGCAAAAGCCTGTCCTTTGCCTTTCTCATCCATACCAGTTGAAGCCACCGCCGGCGCCACAACCTTGCGCACAGGAAAAGCGCTCCATTCCTTCACAGACCTCACGCCGAGATGAGCAAAGAGCCCACTAAGAACATCTTCTGGCCGTTCTTGAATGTCATCAAAAAATGCCGTGAAGAATGAAGAGCGATCGAAGTGCTTTTCCCAGCGGGCCAAGATCGCAGAATAGTGTCCACGGCCAAAGGATGTGGGGCTGCGCAAAAACGTCGCCCATTCTTCAAAGGAAATCTCTTCAATCTGACGATTCCCTCGAGCCGCCAGTTCCATGACCGCTTGAGACCAAGCACGATCCACCGGATTGCGCATCAAGAACACCAATTTTACATCCGGAAGGATTCTTCTGACCAGCTCAATATCAGCATCCGACAAGATGCTATAGGCTGGGGTAACTTCCCCAATCACTTTCCCCTTGGCCCCAGAAAAATAGTCCGAGTAGCCGAACAAACTGAGCTTCAAATCGCTATTGAAGTAGTGCAGCTCCTTCTTTTGGGGAACGAAAATCTCGTCATGGCAAAGAAGATTCTGGTGCAACCAAGTTGTCCCAGCCTTTTGAGCCCCGATCACAAGGAAATCTGGAAGAAAGTGCCGATCCTTCCGCCGCCCCAAGACACAGTTTTCCCCCCGGCGCATCCAGCGCCGAAGTCGACGTTGCCATGTATTCGAAACTGGGTCCATGAATCAGATCTCTCGTTTTCTCAATGACCTGTTTGCTTCGAGCCCATCCATCGCCGCTTCACCAGATCAGCAACAAGACGACAACGGGCAAAAAACTGAGCCCTCATGATGTTGCGCCCACTTCGCTTCAACAGATCTGGGTCTGCTTCCAGGGCAGCTCGATAGATTTGATCTTGACGTGGGCCATCAATTTGGCAATCCGGATGCACCCAACTAGCCATCCATTTGACCATCAAACGATCACGTACCCGCTCAAGTTGGAGCTGGGGTATCTCAATCTCTGCCATGAGGAAACTAAGAATTCGATAGCATTCCTCAGCCCATCGGCCATCCAATGCGGCCCCCGCCGTGATCGTCGAATCATGCTTGCGATGGTAATTAAGGGCACTATCGACATAACAGATGTCACTCCTGAGCAAGATCTTGAGCCATGTCAGCCAATCCCCGGCATAACTATAGTCAAGAGGAGCACCTCCAGCATCGTCATAGACTTGTTTGCGAAAAACCACCGCACTGGCGTTAGGGATAGTGCAGCGAAGCACCATAAAACGCCGTATCTCATCCTTTCCATCGTTGACGTAATCGCCCTGCCAATGACTTGCCTCTGCAGCGTCTGGCCAAACGAGATTGCTAGGCAAGAATCTCCCTTGGGAATCGATTGGCTGAGACTTGCAATAAGCGAGCCCGCCATGGGGATTGGCATCCAGAGCTTCCACCAGTCGGTGCAACAACTCTGGCTCCGCCAAGTCATCGGATTCAGCGATCCAAACCAGATCACCTCGGGCCAAAGAGACACCTCGGTTCCACTGGACAAAGGGACTGCCGCTATTCTCTTCATTGATCACCATGCGGAAGCGAGGATCAGAAGTGAATTCCTCGGCAACAGTGTTGCTAGCGTCCGTAGAGGCGTCATCGAGATAGATCACCTCAAAGTCTTGCCATGTTTGATCAAACACGCTTTTCAAACGGGCAGCAAGGAAAGACTCATGATTGTAGTTGGGCACAACCACACTGACGCGTGGTTGTGAATCCGCTGTGGCCATTTTGTCATCCCAAGAAAACAGCAGAACAAGCGCACAAAGGCGCGCCGAGTTTAGTTTACAAAAAATGAGGTCGCCCGCGTGAACGAGCGACCCCATTGTGGGAATAAGTAGAAAATTCTACTGAATCACGATATTGACCAAACAGGCATGATTGGCTGTTGGGCCGAAAATGATGCTTTCATCCAAGAGGAAGTTGTAAGCACCACCGCCGGGATTGTTCAACGGGAAAAAGGTGTCAATGATGGCTGCGTTCAAGCCGATCCCCATGGGTGTGGGGAAAAGATTGGTTGGCAACGCACCATCGTCGTCGTTATAGGGCCCGATATTGAGAAGAGCCAAAGGA
>WFTN01000605.1 GCA_015485455.1 Planctomycetota bacterium
ATTTTCGCCACGCCCTGTCGATGTCTTTGCATTTGACAAAAGTTTTAGTGAGCTTGGTTCACTTCTATGAACGCCATGAGGACGATCTTCGAAGCGAAGTGTCAAAATCGGCGGTTCCAGAGCTCATCGACAAGTCGATGGTCTTGGATCGTATTTTGAATTTTGCTCTCTATTTCGTTTACCAGTTCATGGAGGCTGGGGTTCCAGCTGCGGAATCACTCTTGAGTGAATTCACCACTTCGATTTCCGTTGAGCTGCCTTTGCCTGATGGGGTTATTCTTCATGCCCGGCCAGCGTCTTTGATTGCGAAAATCGTTGCTCACCACAACGTTCCTGTGACAATCGGTTTTGGCAGCGACAAGTGTTATGCGGGTTCAATAATGCAGGTTATCTTGCTTGCAGGTCGCCATCTAGGCGAAAGGGTTGTGGGCTTCGTTGGCGACCATCTGCCCGTGAAGCACATCGAGATGCTGTTTGAGAATCGCTTGGGCGAAGATGGTTTAGATAATTTGCCTGATGAATTGGACTATCTTCGTTCTTAGAGTACGGGATGGTGTCTTCGAAACCCCTGTGTGGGTGTGAGTTAGGTTCTTACCCTTGGTTTTCTCCCCTATTTATCATTCTTGCCCTCTTCTATCTCTCGATTTGTCTTGGGTGCCTCGTTATTCTCCTCTGAATTGGTGGGCGCTCCAAGTGGACTTGCTTACTTAAGCGTATGGGATGATCGTTATCGGAACCTACTGAACGCTTGGCACCAAGGCCTCTTGTCAAGAATTGGGAAACGCAAGTAGTGAAGAACAGTATGTGGATCGGTGTATTAGCAGACACTTTTGGGGAGATCCACCCACGGATCCCCCACATTTTTCAGGGTATGGACTACATCCTTCATTGCGGTGGAATTGGCGGGCAAGGAATCTTGGAGGAGTTGTCCAACCTCTCCCCCATCACCGGGGTCTTGGGTGACACAGATGACCCAGCGGATTATCCCTTGGGAAAATCACTCTTTCGAGGAGACTGGGGCCTCCCATTGCTAGTGAGCTATGATGTTGGCACTCCAAGCCGGCCCAACGCCGAGATAACCCAATTGCTCATTGAGCATGAGCCGAAAGTCTTAATTTATGGTCACGCCGGCGAACCATTTAACGCATCAGTCCAGGATCGTTTGTGGTTTAGTCCGGGTAGCGCATCGCGCCGAGATGGTAAGGTTCCCGCAAGCGTCGGAATCTTAGAGATTGATGGTCAAACCGCTCGAGGCGAAATTATCCCCTTAGACCAGTAACTTCTCTTTGCCGATCTATCGGCCGTATTTGAGCCGCTCTGCCAAGATCTGGGGCAAACCAGCATCGATGATCTTCTTGCAGGTTGTGCGTATGTCATATCTGGCCCGCTTCAGTCGATAGGTCTGAGTGTCCGAGTCGTAGAGCCCGTAGGCAGCTTTGGCGTTTTCGTCTCGGGGCTGGCCTATGCTCCCCACGTTGATCAAAGCTTTTTTGGTTTTAGAAAGATCAATCTTTGTAGAGACCGATAATCGCAAAGATTCGTTCATGAGAAAGGCCAAAGGCACATGTGAATGGCCCAGAACAGCCACATGGGTCTTCATTTCGTTGATCGATCGGGCAGCATCGTAATAAGTTTGGATGTAGTTGAATTGGTCTGGGTCTGCGATCGTGGCATGTCCCACGGTGATTTCATTGTCGACAACTTGGATAAGTGGCAACGCCTTGAGCCAATCCGTGTCTGCTTTTGACAGGACAGAGGATGTCCAGTCGACGGCCTGTTTGGCATAGACATTGAAGAATGTTGCGTCTAGTTTGCCGATGGCAGCCCAGTCGTGGTTTCCAGCCACAACGGTGGCATTTAAGTCTTGAACGATTTGGATGCATTCTCTGGGGTTGGCGCCATAACCCACGATGTCGCCTACACTTATAAAGTGGTCGACCCCCTCTTTCTTGAGCCCAGAAACAACGGTCTCGAGGGCTTCCAGGTTTCCGTGTATGTCACCTAAAATGCCGTAGCGCAACGAATGCCCTTCCCATGAAACCGATGTCCGCGAAGACAGGATTCCGATTCTCTTCGTAATTGATCTTGCGACAGTTGTTTTTGTCAAACGACCAAGATCAAGGGGGATTCTAAGACCTTCTCTTCCCTTGGTCAAGGAAACACAAAGAGCCCCGATAACCCTCTAAGATCCAAGCGGACAAAAGGTTAGCGATACCAATAGAACTTCCCATGAGAACGAGGATCATGGCGACATAAGGCCAATCCACCTGGTGGTTGTCTTGGTTGGCAATGAGCTCGATCCCCAGGCTGAGGCTCGTGAGGTAGATGTTGCCCGGGTTGGCTTGAATGTCCAGAAGGAAGTGGTTGAGTACAACAATACAGATCACAACCAACATGGCTGCGGGGATGGGCAAGAGACTGCCTATGGCCTGAGCCCATGCCAAGAGGGTGATGCCTGCGACGAGCATGATGGCGGAATGAAATAGAAAGTCCCTGAAAGCATTCGTTTCTGTGAGGGTTGTCATGAAATAGGACTGGAGGACCACAACGATGGCCCAAATGAGGGCGGCGCCTATGATTTCCCCTGTGAGCTGGGACAAAAGCAGTCGTTCGCTGGATAGATTGATGGGCCCAATACGGCGTTGATTCCATAGAAAGCCCGTTGAGCTGTGGTTCGGTAGGGTGATGGTGAGGGCAAATCCCAGAAACATCAAGAGTTGTAGGGCCAAGAACGAGTTGGACCAAGGATTTGACTCGGTGGACAGGCGAAGGGGCATCACCGCTGCCACGGTGGAGATGAAGGTGACGGTTCCACATAGAACGACGGCCTTTTTCGATCGCCACATGGTCCGTAGCGCTGTTTGGATAATGTTCCAGACCATCATGATAGCTCCTATTGAGGGGTTCACAGAAAAGTCATAGGTCACAAGGGTGGGGAGTGTCAAGGACTGCTATGGTTAATCTATGGAAACACGGCCTGGGTTTGTTGTTAGGTCGGATCTGGGAGATTGTTCCACGTGGAACAAAGAAGATGCTGCCTGTCCGATTGTTCCACGTGGAACACCTTTTCTGTGAATCTGGGGGATCGTCCTTGGGATTGAGTAGGATCTGCCCGTAAACCAATATCGAAGAACCGCATATGAGTCGCATCGTCACAATTGTCAGTCCAAGAGAAGGGGTTGGAAAAACAACCACAGCCCTCAATATTGCCCAAGCCTTCGCTTTGGGTGGCCAAGGGGCCCTTTTGCTGGATTTTGACGACAAAGGCGATGTGTCCAGCCAGTTGTCGGTAGCGCGGCCCCAAACAGGGGTCTTAGAGCGAGTCTTGGCTGGAGAGGAGCAGGTAAGCTCCATTGGTCTCCTTGTGCGCTCTGTTGTTGCGGGGTTGGACCTGATTCCTTCTGATATCGGAACCGAAAACGTCATTTTGGCCCCAGATGCCCACATTCACCTCCAGGCGGCCTTGAGGGAGCTCAGGTTTCAGTATCCTTGGTGCGTCATTGATTGCCCCTCAGCCCTCAATTCTTGGACCACTGCGGCTCTGTGTGTAGCAGACACCGTCGTTATTCCTGTGGAGGCGGAGTTGTTCGCCAAAGAGTCCACCGCTGAGATTCTCACATTTATTCGAGATGTCCGAGAGCCGTTGGCTGACAAAGATGTCTCTATTCGAATTTTGATGACACGTTTTCGTGATCGCAACAGCTTATCTGCTGATGTTAGGCGGGATTTGGATTTTGAGTACCCAGAATTGTTTTCTCCCACGGTTATCCCCAGGGACGAAAAAGTGCGTGAAAGCCAATCAGCAAAGCAAACACTGCTTCAGTATTCACTAGAATCGAGGGCTGCTCGGGCCTATGTTCAATTTGCAAAGGAAGTTATGACACATGGTAGAAAGAAAACTTGGTAGAGGACTCGATTTTCTCATCAAGCGAACGACTCCTGAGAAGGAAGAATCCACAGAGACAAGTCCAGAGCCGATTGGGGTTGTCCCAGTGGCTTCCATTCGCCCGAATGTACATCAGCCCCGCCGGATCTTTGACCTAGAAGCCCTCAATGACTTGATCGAGAGCATTCGGCTCCATGGGATCATTCAACCAGTTGCGGTTCGCAAGGTAGAGGATGGCTATGAGCTCATTTCTGGCGAACGTCGCTGGCGGGCGTCCAGCGAACTGGGACTGGAGACGATTCCTGCCACGATTCATGATGTGAACGATCAAGAGATGCTCGAGTTGGCTCTGATCGAAAACATCCAACGGGAAGATCTGGATCCAATCGAAAAAGCCAAGGCTTACAGCAAGCTGATCCGTGAGTTTAGTTTAACCCAAGGGGAAGCCGCTAAGAGGCTGAGCCAAAAACGTTCCACCGTAGCGAACTTTGTTCGACTTTTAGATTTGCCTGGGGAGATTCAAGAGATGACATCGGCTCGGCTCTTGTCTATGGGCCAAGCAAAAGCTTTGTTGGCTTTCACCGACCCTAAGCGCCAGCTTTCAGCGGCGAAGGAGGCCGCAAAAGGGGCGTTGACGGTTCGAGATCTCGAGCGGTTGTCTCGGCTTTCAAGTGGAACGAAAGAAGGGGGAGCCTTGCCTAGTGGGGGAGGAAGGGACCCCCATCTCACGGCCGTGGTCAGTCGTTTGCGAGAGGCCCTTGGAACCAAGGTGGCACTCTCCGGAAAAGGCAAGAAGGGCCGTATTGTTATCGAGTACTATGACACGTCTTCCCTCAATAGGATCTTGTCTTGCATCGAGGAAGGCGCACAGGCCCAACGACCAACCTTGGAAATGGATGGTGGCGAAGGTCTGTAAGTTGTTGTTGTGAAAGTCTTTAGCGCGAACCATAGAAAAAGCCAACCTCTGGGGGTTGGCTTTTTCTGTGAAACCGATTGAAGATTTATCTTGGAGTGTGGGCTGTTACTTCCCGCTCTCTGTCGAATCATCTTTGTCTTTGTTTTCTTTAACAGCCTTGAGCTTCTCCATGAAAGCTTTTTCGGCGGCTGTTTCTGGCCCCGGATTCATCTCGAGCAGCTTTGGTTTCCAGCTGTCATCCGAAGGATGATCCATGGTGCCAGTCACGGTGATCTTCTTGATGCCAAGGCGAACCCGAGGCAACTTGTCGTTGGTCAGACCGGCTTCATCATGAACTTCTGTTGTGAGCCATTCCGCCAAGCCATCCAGTCCCTTGGTGACTTTGGCAAACACTGTTTCTACAGAGCTCGAAACATCCGCGTCAACGGTATGAATTTTGAAGAATAGGCCATGACCCGGAATTCCCGTACGCACCACGGAAACCGCACCCCGGTCTGTTGGCAACAGGGCCGAGGTCTCCATTGGCAAGACATAGCCCGGGCTTTCTAAGCCCCAGATGAACTTGCGATCTGGGTAGAGACGGCTGTAAGGGCTTCCCCCGACGAAGGTTCCAGCGTCTGCGTCAACCTTGAAAAATGCGGTTCCGTCAAACATGCCCTGTTTCGCCAAGTTTAGGAAGTTGGCCAAAGTTACGGGGGCTATCTGGCTGAAAGTCTCTAATTCGAGAACCTTGCCGTTCTCCAGCTCAATCACGATTTTCAGGTTTTGATCTGGTTTGAGGGCGCCGTCGACGTGGTTGGCTTTCCAGAATGCGAGCTCAGCGGTGCCGGCATCATAGTAGAAGTCCAACACGGTCTTTTCTGGCTCTGCAGGGATAGGCTTGAGGGAGAATAGGCCCTCCTTGCCGTATCGGCTCTTCAGGTCGTCTAAAATAGCGATCTGCGCATTGAGATGCGAGAGACGGTCTTCTTGCTTGCTGCTATTGAGAGCAGCAAAAAAGTGGAGCTGCTGCAATGTGTGAAGATAGCGGGCTTCCCATGGACCTTCTGGAAATTCGGACTTTTTGTCCTTGAGGTCTTGAATAGCGACCTCAACAGCTTCTTTGTAGGCCTTGGCAGCTTCTGGGTCCTGGCGATTTCCGGCAACGGAATCACGTCCGACAAGTCCAGGACGGCTTCGTAGGAAGGCCGAAGACACGGTGGCTCGTTGCCCCATCATGATAGAGGTGATGTCGGGAATGCTGCCATAGTTCATGTCAGGGCGATCCGGCAGAAGAAGGAGCCCTTCTTCAAGAATCTCAGCTCTTTGATTCTCTGCGCTTGCGTCGGAACTCTTCATGAAGTTCCAGACGCTCACGCCAATCAGGATCACAACAGCGAGGATCATGAGAAGCTTCATGGTGCGACGGCCAGAATCAGCGTCTGTAGAAGAATCTGTCAGGCGTTCCCACCAGGGGGCGTTCTTGGCGTCTGCGTCGTTATTTGTCGTCATATTTCACGTGCTTTCCAACGGAAACGGTGATCACATTGCCATTCCTGGCGTCATGAAAGAAGCGTCGACTCGTGACAACACAACGTTCACCATTCTTTTCGAATATCCATGGGCCTGTTTCGTTTTCAGAGAAACCAGAAACAGGAGTCCAGTTGTACGGATCCTTGGCCAGCAATTCCAGGTATTGACGACGGGACGGTGCAGCAAAACTGCGGCCCCAATAGACAAAACGGCCCAGCCGTAAGTCACCATCGACAAAGCTATAGCTTTCATTGCGATGGTTCCTGAAGAAGAATCCGGGAGGCACCGGGATATCATCGAATTGAATCCGTGACAACTCCTCAGAGGTGTTCTTTACTTCAACAGGGGCGGTTGCACCCATTCCCACGAGGGTATCACTCAATGGGTTGCGGGTTTCTTCTACGCTTCTGCACCCTTGTGAGAATATGCAGCTGACACCTAAGGCTGCGCCAATGAAGAGTTTACGAATGCGAGATTGTGGGTTCATCATGGATTATTTCCGTTATGACGATCTCAAGAAGAGAGACCGAGTTCGGCTCAACTATAACTTCTATGGGGGGCTCTTCTTGGCAATCTAATCCTCAAAAACTAGGCCTTTTCCGGTGGCTGGAGAAGAATTCTGCAGTGTTTTGGGCCCTAGAGGCCCTATAATTATCTGAATTAAGTTTCACGCACAGAGGAGATCCCAAATGGGCCAGTCTCTTGGGTGGGGGTTAACGGCCCCGACTTTAGTTCTTAATAAGTCATGGGTTCCCATCAGCACAACGACGGTTCGCCATGCACTCAACTTGGTCATCAAGGACTCCGCCCGCCTCATTCAACCTGATACGTATCAAGTCCACGACTTTGAATCTTGGTGCACCCTAAGTCCATTGCCTGAAGGGGGTGCCATTCGAACGCCTAATCTTATTATTCGATTGCCCGAGGTCATTGTCTTGATGGCTTACAATAAGATTCCTGGCAACAAGGTCCCTTTCAGTCGACGTAATGTTCATCGACGGGATGGAAACTTGTGTCAATACTGTGGGCGCCACGTTCACCACAGCGAAATGACGATTGACCATGTCGTGCCTCGCTCTGTTGGCGGGAAGAACACCTGGGAGAACTGTGTCATTGCTTGTCGCCGGTGCAACAACGCCAAGGGTGACAAAGCTTTGTCGGAGTGTGGGCTGCGTTTGCTTCGCCGACCAACCCAACCAGATTGGTCTCCCTGTATCACCACAAGGAAAGGTCAACGATGTCAGAGTTGGCGAGGATTCGTCAGCGAGAAACAGTGGGCCATGGGTTTCGGTGGCTAATCGATTACGCTTAGCGAAATTATTGGACTGGGAGGCCAAGCTCGGCCCAAAACTTGGGAACCGCTTGGTCCATGTCTTGCACCAGCTCGGCGATCAAGGCGGTCATGATTGTTAACAATTGATCTACCCCAGGGCCGGAGAGTTCCCCAAGCTTCTTGGCTCGCAACGGATCTGTTGAGCTATAATTCTTCTGCAGAAAGAGCCGTCCATCTTGGTCGATGAGTTTGATGTCGAAGTCCACGACGGCGCTGACTTTTGTCGTTGGCAGAATGGGGATGAGGTCTAAGAGGTTTCGATCGGTGCGAATGTAGAAGTGTCGAAGGGTGAGTTCTGCCAAATACTTGCTCTCGAGTTTCTCTTGGCTTGGGGTGAAGGAGCCAACAGCTTGAGCTTCTCGCAAGATAATGCGCTTGAGAACCACGGGAACGGGCAGGTCAAAGAGTTCGTCAGAATAGTAACTCTCCTTGAGGTAGTTGTGAAACCCAAGCTCCCAACCTGGACGAGAATCCCGCACAAAACGAACCGCAAGGGAGCCCCAGGCAGGATGATCGACTTTGAATCTTGGGCTTTCATAGGAGCTATTGTTGAGGTCGATTGGGCCAGATGGAATTCCTGTGCATGCCCCTAAAACCAACATGAAACATAGCCCCAGGGCCTGAGAGCACCACGGGAGCAATTTTTTGGAGTTTGGCACAGGTGAGGTCATTTCGCCCCGAGCCTCCTAAGCTTCCGGCGAAAGCCTATCCTTGCCACCGACAAGGCCTTGCTCACAGAGCCTCACGATGTTGGGGTGCTCAGCAGTGGCCCGACCAATAACTTGGGCAGTGAAACCATGAGAGGCCGCCACAGCCATGATCTCATCGGCAGCAGCCTTTGGGGTTACAACACAGAAACCAACACCCATGTTAAAGACCGAGTACATTTCCGCCTCGCTTATTTGGCCCTTGGCTTGGATCAACTTGTAGATGGGACCTGGCTCTGGAAGGTTGTCTAAGTCAAAACCAACATCAGCGCGGATCCTATTCATATTGCAAAAACCATCGCCGGTGATGTGAAGTAGTGCATGGAGTGGTAGGCCAGCATCCCTCATGGCAAGGATTGGTTTCACGTAGATATGAGTCGGTTTTAGTAGCTCATCTGCCAAGGTGCATCCCAATTCCGGCACCACCTCGTCAAGTTTAAGGCCAGCCCGGTCCACTAACACGCTTCGTGCCAAAGAGAATCCGTTTGAGTGAAGGCCGCTTGCTCCCAAGGCAACGACCACATCGTCAGCTTCTACGTCTTGCCCTAGGTTGATCTTGTCCCAATCCACCAAGCCCACAGCGGTGCCAACGATGTCCAACCCGGAACTATCGCCATGGCCGCGAATGAGTTCTTTTACTTGAGCAATTTCCCCTCCTGGAATTGTCACGTTGCTGAGTTTTGCGCCTTCCAAAAGCCCCATGCCAATTTCATTGAAGACTGCTGGATCAATTTCTCCAACAGCGAGGTAATCAACCAGGGCAAAAGGTTCCGCCCCGACACAGAGAAGATCGTTGACATTCATTGCGATCATATCGATGGGGACTGTGTCGTAGCGTCCAGCCAACTCAGCCACGATGATTTTTGTGCCCACACCGTCCGTTGAGATTGCCAAACCCTGCCCTCCGGGGAGTTGGCAAACGTTGGCATAGTAACCCAACCCAATGGCGGGCTTGCCGAAACTCATTCCATCTCGAAGTTTGAGAGTCTGATTGATGGACCCAGAGAGCAAGCCAAGGGCGTCCTGGGCTCGATTGGTGTCCACACCACAGTCATCATATTGGAATCGTTCTTCGGTCATATCTCATTAGTCCCCTTTGTGTAGATCCAAGATAAAGCTCTCGTCCTCTCCACGCAACCCATCCCGTATTCTGATCCTGGGCGACAAACCCATTTTCCAGACAGGGACTGCTGGGCCATCGTGAATGATGAGGGGAAAGGGCAGCTAAATCCCATCTTGGGAGGCTCAGAGCTGGACCATAGAATGGTCCAACCTGAAAGGACCCTTTATGCACTTCAATACAAAATCCATCCATGTTGGCCAAGAGCCAGAAGAGACGACAGGTGCCGTGGTTGTGCCGATTTTCCAAACGAGCACCTATGCTCAACCAGAGGTTGGCAAGCACAAGGGTCATGAGTACACCCGCACCAGCAATCCCACTCGAGATGCCTATCAGGCCTGCATTGCATCTCTTGAGAATGCCAACGATGCCTATGCTTTTGGTTCAGGAATGGCGGCAATCTCCACCATCATGACGATGTTTAAGGTGGGGGACCATATTGTAGCCGGGGATGATCTCTATGGGGGCACCTTCCGTGTCTTCGAACAGGTTTTTCGGGATTTCGGCCTGAATTACAGCTATGTCGACACCACGGACTTGGATGCGGTGGCCAATGCGGTCAATGGGGAAACAAAGTTGGTTTGGTTGGAAACACCGACCAACCCGATGCTCAAGATCAGCGATATCCAGGCCATATCTGCAATTTGCCAAGACAAGGGTGTCTTGCTGGGTGTGGACAATACTTTTATGAGTCCTTACAACCAGCGTCCTCTGGATTTGGGGGCGGACTTGGTGATGCACAGCAGTACAAAGTATCTCGGGGGGCATTCCGATGTGGTGGGAGGGGTTGTCTGCACCAGCCACCCTGAAGTCAGCGAGAAACTGAAGTTTGCCCAAAACGCCATGGGTGCAGTGATGGGCCCCTTTGACGCCTGGCTCACCCTTCGTGGCCTCAAAACTCTTGGTTTGCGCATGCAGCGCCACAATGAGAATGCCATGGCGGTTGCTGAATATCTCAGCAATCACAAAGCCGTTGAGGAAGTTATCTATCCTGGTTTGGCCAACCACGACGGCCATGAAATCCAAAAAAAGCAAGGTCATGGCTTTGGCGGCATGGTGTCTGTTCGTTTGGCCGGTGACTTAGCCGCAGCCAAAAAATTCTGCGCTTCCACCAAGCTCTTCTTCTTGGCAGAGAGCCTGGGAGGAGTGGAATCCCTCCTGGAACACCCGGCAATTATGACCCATGCTTCCGTCCCTGAGGACGTTCGAGCAGCCTTAGGAATCACTGACAATTTTGTTCGCCTCTCAGTTGGTGTCGAGAATATCGAAGATCTTATCGCTGATCTTGAACAAGCCCTCGGTTCTGTGGCCTGAGCTTGACAAAACACGGCTATTTGTGCTTATTAGGGCCATAGAAGACCCTTTTGGAGATCCTTGTGAAGCGTTTTTTAGATAGCCGAGAGCTCATCCGCCGACTCAAAGAAGGCTCACCTATCGAAATTGAAGGTGATGTTGTCCGGTTGCCCCGATTCTCAGAAATCAAAGAGATGGTGCCGGCGGATTTCGGTGCCAAAGGCAATAATGAGCTCATCGTTGCCAAGGCACGCACCGCAACGTGGTGTTTGTGGCCTCTCGAACGCAAGGCGAAATTCTCAGTCAAAGAGGCTGAAAAGTTCAAATTGGTTCTCGAAGCGCTCTTTGAGGAGATTCCAGCCAAGCCCATCAAGGGTTGGGTCCTCACCACGGCCCCTGTGGATGAAGAGGCACGAAAATTATTGGCAGAAAGCGAACACCGGGTTAACCGGGTTCCCAGCTAGGTCCTCAGAGGGCCCATGGTGAAGTTTATCTTCACCGTGGGCCGCTTAGGCAGCCTCAACACTGACTGGCTATTAGAATCGCCGCCGAGGTGCTCTCACATACTGGCAAAGAGGGCATCGTAGTCCATCTAACCCCAATATCACTGCTTCCTCATCCGCCCGCTTGACAACGATTGTGTCCCCCGAGGCAACCTCTAAGACTTTAGGTGTATTGTCTGCCGTGAGGTGAGCGGGCCCACGAATAATATTGATACTGACCACATCGTCCGGCAAGAGGACCATGTGGTTAAGGAATTCCGTGCAATTGCTGAACGCCAGGCCAATGCCACCCCGGAAGGTGGTGTGGGTGATGCTGCGGAAGTAAGCGGAGCTGCCAAATGGGGTGGCCACCACCATGCCATCCCCAATCATTTCGTCCGTGGCGGGTTCGTCGTTGATGTAGACTTGAAACCTGACAGCACTGCGCAAATCGCTATTTCGCAGGAGGATATCATTGACACCTAGGATGGTTTTGCCCTGAGTTGTGGCTGAGAGTTTCTTGAGAGCTGACTTCTCCAGGGCACCTTCTGAGAGTCGCCTGAGGACGGCTTCGTCCTCGTGAATTGGACATTTGGCGCAACTCTTCCGGTCGCGCATGGGCAACTTGGGGATACCGGGGTAATTGGTTTCAGTGCCAATAAGCGTGCCGTCGCCGCCATAGGTAATGATGACTTCTGGTTCCGCCTCAACCTCTACGACATCCAAGCCTACATGCTTGGCTAGAAGCTGAATCTGTTCGGTATCATGTCCGGTAAAACTAACTCGCATAGCATCATCTTGCCCCCCAAGCGCCGTTTGTGCAACTGGGGCATCTCTATCTATCATTATTGTCTGCTTGGGAAGCCGAAGACTATCGCAATTTAAGGGTTGCTACGCTGAGCACGGCGCACAGGAGAGACACAATCCAAAAGCGGAGCACCACCTTTGTTTCCGCTACACCTTGGTGCTGGAAGCTATGATGGGCGGGCGCCCGAAAGAAAAATCGTCGCCCGACGAGCCGAATGCCAATGTAGTCTTGGAGGAAAACTGAAAAGGCCTCGAAGACAAAGATGCCTCCCGCCACCAAGAAAAGCAATTCTTGCTTCGAAAGAATGGCTACAGCCGCCAAAGTTCCACCCAATGCCTGGGAGCCGGTATCGCCCATAAACATTTGAGCCGGATAGCCGTTGAACCAAAGAAATCCGAAACAGGCCCCGACGATTCCAGAAGCAAAAACCACCACATCTACGATGTTCTCGGTAGCGGTGAATTCAAACACTTTGGCCGATGTGGCATTCCAAGAAAGATAAGCGAAGAAAGCAAAAACTGCGGCTGTCAAACCGCTGGGCAAGACAGCTAAGCCATCAAGCCCATCAGCAAAGTTGATGGCATTGGCTACTGCAACAACAACGAAGGCGACAAAAATGGGATAAAAAAGCCCCAAGTCGATCATGGCTCCACTGGGGAAGGGGAATAAGAGAGTGGTACGAATCTCAGGTGGAAACGGCGAACAACCTTTCGACACCAAGACCCCAGCAAAGAAGATTGCGAATCCAATTTGCAGGAAGATCTTAACGCCTCGAGAGAGCCCACCGTCGCTGGAGCCATGGCGGACTTTCAGAAGATCATCAACGGCACCAATGCCACCAAACCAGAGCACAGTTAGCATGAGTAAACCCGTGGTGCCACTGGTGAGGTCGCAAAACATAAAGCCACTTACGGCAATGGCTCCGACAATCAAGACGCCTCCCATGGTGGGGGTGCCTGTTTTGCTTTTGGCGAAGAAAGCGTCGTAGTTGCGCACACGATCGCGAATGCCTTTACGGTAGAGGAATGCGGCCGTGCTTCTCCCAGCTAAGAAGACAAACAAGAAAGAAAGAATGAAAGCTCCAACAGAAGACAAGAGTACTGGGATTCCTCCGATGTGCCACAGGCCCATAGGAGAAACCAAGAGGTCGTAGATCCAGGGAATCACTTGGTTTCCTCCGTGTCGCGGTCGTTTTCATTCATCAAGCGGGAACGGGCGTCGCGCACTGACTCTTTCAGTTCAAATGTTGGGGTGAACGAATCACAGGTGATGAGAATGTCATCGAGTTGTTGTGTCAAGAACTCGCGATCCTCCACGATGCCCCTCTTGTAAAGATCGTAGTAAGCCCGCACCACCGCATGGCGCACTTGCCAATTGGCGTGGTAGTGGAGTGTCTTAAGGGTTTCGGTAACGGATGCCGTCAAACTCACGGAGCCGAGAGCTTTAACCGCCATTCGAGCGACTTCGAAGTTCTTCTCAGCCACCAGCTGTTTGAGACGCCATTGGCATAAGCGTCGTACCGCAGGGCTGAGTTCTTTCGAGTAAGAGGCAATGGCTTGGCAAGAAGCGGTCCTGACTTCGAAGTAGGGATCACTCAGACCATCTACCAAGGCCTGTTCTACATCGGAATCCAATGACTCCAGTTGGCGCAAACTGTGTACGGCGTTTCTGCGCACGAAGCCGGGGTGTTCAAAGTCGCCCCGCAAAAGGCGGTGTATGAGGGGAGCTGGTTTCCTCGATCGCACGATATTCACCAAGCTATACTTCAGCGAGCGAATTTTTAGCAAGCCAACCAACTTGACGCCGATGTTTCGTTGTTTCCAGTTTTCTCGACCCAAGAAACCCCTCACGCGACCGGTGAGGTTTGCGTCCCTGACACTCTTGGGGTTTTTGATTGCTACATCGAGTAGTTCCTGGGGGCGAAGACAATAAACATTGAGTGGTACTTCTGTCTGTTCCGGTGGTGGCGATTGAGGAATCTGTCGCCGAATTCTGGCAATGACGTCGTCCATCTCTGGTGAGCGAATGGCCCAAGCCAAAATGAGATAGGAAAAGGTCCCCACAATGGCGGGTATGGAAAACACCAAGAACCTTGAGAGTAGGGTGGGGAGGGCATCGAAACCTTGGACGGTTTGCAAGGTCAAGAAGCAAATGGCCGCTGCGCCCAACGTGGCCAATGTGGCTCTTTGGGCGGAAGGCAGAATGTCGGCAAACTCAAATCCACCTCCGCTGGCCCGCATATTCTTGCGCATGTGCCAAACCCGGAAAGCACCATTGGCCAAGAAGGAGATCGAAGTGCCGATGGCAACTCCAGCAATACCAAAGCCCAAGAACACCAAGCCGACCGACAGCACGATATTGAGGGCGATAGCACACATGTTGATGATGACTGCTTGACCCAACTCGAGGCGGGCGGCATAGAAACGACCCATCAAACCTTGCAGGCCCCAGCCCACCAAACCAATGGCATAGCAAGAAAGAGCCATGGACACCGACTTGGTGTCTTGCACACGGAAGACACCGTAGTTGAGTAAGAGGTTGACGGTTGGGTGGGCCAAAATGATGAGGAATGCCGTCGTGGGCAGGAGGAGAAACAAATTCCAGTTGATGCCGGTGGTCACGATACGACGGCAAGCGTCTTGATCACGAGAAGCAAAACTCTCGGCGTATTCTTTGAGTGCCACCGTGTTGATTGATTGGGAAATCAAAGCAAAAGGCAGCTGGAACAAAAGCAAACCAAAATAGAGGGCCGAGACAGAGCCTGTCGCCAAGGTCGAAACAATGGCTAAATCAACGACGGAGCCCACCTTGGTGATCGTGACATCGGCGACGATCTTTGGCGCCGTTGAACGCACCTTGCGCATGCCGGGTTCATTGACGGCCAAAGCCGGAGCAAACTCCAAACCCGTACGACGGCGAAAACTCTTTGACAGCAAAGGTGGCAGGTGCATCAAGACTTGGCCCAAACCACCCAAGAGGAGGCCAATACCCATGCCAGCAATGCCCATGGTTTGATAAAGGAAGGCACCGCACATGATGCCAATCGAGTACATGACTGAGGCATAAGCTGGAGCAGCGAATCGACCAAATGCTTTTAGCACTGCGCCAAGAACACTGGCAACAGTGATGAGCGTTAGGTACGGCAGCATAATTCGGGTTAGCTTGATGGCATCTGGCAAGAACCCTTTGGCGGCGAATCCGGGAACAATCACTGGTAGCCACCATGGAACAGTCACTGCTGCTAGGATAACGAGAGCCACAGTGATGCCAGTGGATGTTGTCAGAACGGTTCGGAAGAGACGAATCGCTTCCTTTTTTTTGCCCCCTCGGTAAAGCATGACAAAGGTGGGCAAGAAGGCGCTATCCACAGCGTTTTCAGCGAAGATTCGGCGAAATAAATTGGAGGCTGTGAGGCAGGCCACCACAATATCCATCACACGACCAGCTCCGAACGTCGAAGCCAGAACGACTTCCCGGCCCAAACCGAAAACTCGTGATAAGAGAGTGCCAAATCCAGTCACCAAGACGCTTGCTAAGACGCGGCCACTGCGGGGGCTCTGTTCTCGTGATTCGATGCGGGCGTTAAAGGTGAAGACGTTGTCGCCTACTTTGAGTGTTTGTCCCGCCTGGAGAGTTGTGATCTCATCAATCACTTTGTCATCCACGGCTATGCGCCCTTTGCGGGGGATAATGGAGTAGGTGGTGTTCCTTCGTGAGTTGCCACTTCTTCTAATCAGGGCACGGTCTCGGCGTCCTTTATTGGCCAAGTGAATGTCGCTGCTTGCAGAATGACCCAGGGTGGTCACCGGGAAGAAAAGCTCTTCTTTCTTGCCGTCGGTATTCGTTAACTCGCCCACCAAGACTTGAGATGTCGTGTTTACCAAGTGTCGTTTCTTGTGGGCCAAGTTGATGGCAAGCTTGGCGTTCTCAATACCGGCATTGGGAATGACAAAGTTCTGGGCTGAGCGCGACATGGCACTGAGACGTTCGGGGTCGTAGAGTAACTCGTTAACTTTGCGCGCTAACTGGTCCCCGTGAACCCGGGTGATAGGCCCTTCCTTTGACTCGTAGATTTCTTCAAACATGACTTCCGCCGAACCATGATTCTTCATGGTGAGGGCGTTGACGAGTTGATGGTTGTCGACGCCATCACTCTTCGGAATGAGAAGGGCGGGTTTGCCAAGGGTGGCTAATTCCATCAGGACCCCAGCACCAGCTCGTGCTACGACCAAGTCGCTGGCGGCATAAGCGTCTTCGATCTGATCAAAGTAGCGGCGCAAGATATAGCGGCTACGATTGTCTTCTGCCACAGGCACGGAGTTGAGTTTGTCGTTGGTGTCATTCCATGCGTGGTAGTAGCCGGTCGCCGTCAAGCCAGTGCTGTGAATGATAGTGATGTTGTCGTCATCCAAGAGCCGAGAGAGTCCTTCGACGGTGGCCCGATTGATGGACCGAGCCCCCATGGACCCACCCAAAACAAAGGCAACCTTGGCGTCCTTGGCAATGCGCAATCGTTCTCGGGCATTGGCCCCATTGCCAGCGGCAATTCTTTGGCGTACAGGGTAGCCAGTGAGAATGGTCTTTGTCGCCGGAAACCAAGGTAGAGTCTCTTCGAAACTAACTCCAATACTGGTGGCAAAGCGGGCTAAGAAAATGTTGGCTTTGCCAGGACGGGCGTTTTGTTCGTGTAGGAAAATTGGGCGTCGGAGAATCGCAGCGGCTAGCACAGGTGGGACGGAGACGTAACCACCGGTGGCAATGACAACATGGGGGCGAAAACGAATGATATGAAAAATGGATTGCAAGAACCCCCAGGCAAGAGCCCAAAGGAAACGAATAAACACCCGGGGGTTGCGAGGAGAGGCAAAGGGTCGGGCTTCAATTCCTTTGAATGTGACCTTGGCTTTCTCAACGATTTCTCGTTCAGGGCCTCGGTTCGTTCCCAGGTAAAGAAACTGGCTTTCCGTTTCTTTGTCTTTGATGGCACGTACAACGGCCACGTTTGGGACCACATGTCCGCCGGTGCCGCCCCCCGTGAACAAAAATCGTCTTGGTTCCGCCAAGGAACGCTCCCCCGGGGGTCAAAGCCCCTATCACCACCACCCATTCCACCTCTTGGACGTGGCCTTCTTTGTTTGCGTTTGGGCAAACTCAGAGGCTCAACTGTGGGTGCAGCACTCGTTGAATTCCTATGTCTGAAGGAATCAGGAATTTTCCGAGACAGAAGGAGATCTGGGGTCTCATTTCTTGATCTAGCTAAATGCAGCACCAAACCAACTTTAGTCCATGGGGAGGGCACTTTCCTTCCTCGTGACAGCTGCCGGAAGTTCGCATCTTTTTGCTTTCTCTGACCCCGGACTCTAGCTGAAGCCGTTTCTTTGAGTGGTCCCCGATTCGGCCTCCTCGCGCCGGGCCGAATCGACGGACCCAAAAACCCATTTGCCTCGGCTCGACTCTGGTTGAGAGAGCGAGAGGCCAGGTTGCTGAGCTAAGAGACCCCGTGTTCAACATATGAACACGGGGTCTCTGTTTTATCCTGAAGGCTGCCAAGTTCTTTCGGTGTCGCCCTACATAGTCAACAGTGATCGAAGGCCGTTGGAGCTCTTGAAGATCGGGCTGATCTCGTAGCTCTGAATGTAAATGAGTGTGCCAGCCAAGAAGGGACTTTGTCTCGTTAGATTGGCCAAAGTCAATTCACCGTTGGCATCGAATCCGAAGAACTGATCGGAGATGACGTTGGTGGAGTCAATGGCGATCAAAAGAGGAAGAAAACCGAACAAGACGATATCTGCGGGCGCTAGGCTAATTCCCAATTCACCAAGGCCACCAGGGGTTCCTTGGCTAATAAGAAGGTTGCCCGAGAGGGCTTGGTTGTTTCCTCCAGTGGGGAACCATTCCATTCTCAGACCATGAATCTCGCTGCTTTGGGTGACGTAGTTG
>WFTN01000606.1 GCA_015485455.1 Planctomycetota bacterium
CTCGGAGATGTGTATAAGAGACAGGATAAAGCGCGTTTTGGGAGCTCTGTTTGGTCGTGAATCCCCCGAAAATGGGCCAAGGGCACCAAGAAAATGGCCAAGAAGAAAATCGAATGCAAAAAACCTCTCACTTCTTTTCCCCAATCTCAGGCGATTCTTGGACGTGGCCTTCGTTTTTCTAACACGATATCCCGGCAAACGTATTCTCACTACGTTGGATGCAAGTTCAAATGCTGGCGAGGCATTTGGCCCTCTTGCATATCTTCTGAGCCGTTATTTGTTTATCCATCACATGATTTTGTCGATAACTTAATAATGGTCCATAAGTTTCGGAGCGCAATCCGAGGCTCATTCCAGAAACAAGAGTGCAGTTTCTTGGTCAAAGTCCTCAAACCTTTCTATAGGTAGGTTAAGAAAGTCCCTTGATGAACCGAAAGTGGTTTCAAGAGTCCAACTTACTGCGAATAAGAAGGCAAAATCGTTCTTGGACATAGGGTTAGAGCGGTATATGATCCCATTCGGGATCGGGTCGTTGTAAGCCGTTACATCGCGCCAAGTTCACGTTACGAGGGAAATTTGCAAATGACGGGCATTAAAAGCACGGAGAGCTGCACTCTTCGTCACAATGTACGTGCATCCGAAAAGGGGGCCATGAGCTCCCGTGGGATTGCACTCGCACGATTGATGATGATTTCAGGGCTCTTGTTGAGCATTGCTGCATGTAGCGGCGGTGGCTTCAACCCTGGAAACGGAAACTCCGTGAACGCAGTCGTTCTCGGTGGAACAGGTGGGGCAGGTGGAGGCGGCGCTGGTGGTGATGCCATCATGAACGTCAACACCGGAACAAACGAAACCTACGTTCGTATCCGTTTTTCAGTGGCGGGAACCTCTGGGACTCCCATCACAATCGTTCCAAAATTCTACGAAGACCTAAACAGCGACGGCATGCAAGACACGAATGAGCCGTCCGTGGTCATGACTGAGGTACCAGCCTCAGCCATCGACAATGTTTTGATCTTCCCATCCACTGCTGGCATGCAGACAATTCCAGGAAGCGGCACCTATGACGGTGAGTTCTACTGGGATGCTGGAGCCGACCTAGGTTTTCTGGGTGCTAATTACGGTGTTGTCATTTGCGTGACCATCGATGGGCAAAATGATCCCGTCGCGCCAGCGGAAAGTACAGGCATGAGAAGCTTTGCCGCTGGTGCTGGTTCAAGCGCCAACACAGGCACCATTGGTGCTGGAGGCAATGCTGGAGGTCGGGCCGCCCATACCGCTCACTTGGTAAGTGGCTTGAATGCTGGTTCTTCAGCCACAGACATGGGAGCAGAAGTTCTCAGCGTGGGTGGTATGAGTTCCACAGGTCCTCTCCCAAATATCGACCGCTTCTCCGTTGATGTGGCCAACCAAACAAACATGGCAAGTGGTAATTTCCTTGCCACAGCGACGGCACGAGTCAAGCACGCTTCAGCGATGTTCCTGGCTACAACTGGTAGCGACACGAACGTGCGCGTCTTAGTGACCGGTGGCGAAGTTGGAGGCGCATCCGTCGCCACAGCCGAGGTTTACTCCTTCGGTCCGAGCGGCGCGGAGATGGTCACTGGCACCATGGCCAATATGACCGTCGCTCGTAGAGATCATGCAGCGTGCTGGTTGCCTGACAACCGCATCCTGATCACGGGTGGTATCGACGCTGCAGGTGCGACACTCGCCAGCTCTGAGATCTACGACCCCGCCACAGGAGCCTTCTCACTCATCACTGGGTCTGCATTGACCGCTCGTTCCGGTCACACCCATTGCTTGTTGCCTGACGGCACTGTATTGGTGGCTGGTGGAGTCAACGGCGCCGCATCAGCTGGCAACGCCTTCATCTTCGACCCAAGAACCAACGTCTTCACAGACACAGGCACATCCATCGATCGTGTTGGCCATACAGCCTCACTTCTGGTCAATGGTATTTGTGCCCTGAGTGGTGGTCAAACCGCTGCTGGTGCAACTTTGAGCACCGTTGATTTCTACCGTCCTTTCAGCGGTACAGACACCGCAACCGGTGGCACCTTTGCTGCTGGTTTCACAACACCCATGAAAGCCACTGGCGGCTTGGTGCAAATGGGCTCAGCCCGCACGTCCCATGCAACATCCCGCTTGGGTGATGGTCGCCTCTTGGTTTCTGGTGGTTTTGGTGCCGCTGGCTCAACCTTGAGTACGGCAGAAATCTTCGTCCCATCGAAGTTCACCGACAATGCCATTGGCTGCTTCACCTTGGCGAACCCAAGCATGGACCCAGCCTTTGACATGGTCAACGATCGTGCCCTCCATACCCAGACAACTCTCCAAGACGGTTCCGCTGCTCTTGTTGGTGGTGTTTCAGGTACTGCAGGTATGAACACGGTCTTGGATACCATCGAGGTCTTCCAATTCGCCAACACCCGCCCCGTTGTGAGCAACCTGACTCTCACCAGCAGCTCAGCCAGCAACGTCTTGATCAAGTTCGACTTGGCCGATGCAGAAAACGATTGTAGCTTCGTCATCGTTCGTTTCTCGGTCAATGGTGGTGCTTATGGGTTTGCAAACTTGGTTGATTACCAGGAAACAGTAAACCTGGCTCCAGGATCAGTCAGCATTCGATGGAATGCAGCCGTGGACGGTGTCTCCTCCGGAAACATGGTCACCGTGGAAGTGATTCCAGTTGGTGGTTCTATGGGTGCCTTGGTGCGCTCTGCGGCCACAACGATCAACTAACCGGCTCATCGATAACGTGAACAAACGCCTCAGCTCAAATCGAGCTGAGGCGTTTTTTTCGTGGGAGTTCTCTTCTTGAGAGGGTCTCCCCTCCTCTGGAGAGAGAGAACACAAAGACCATGAAAAAAGGCATGTTAGGGGTTTCCTCCTTACATGCCTTACACTCGACTTCTCAATCAAGCTAATTGTATGAAACGATTCAGAACTTAAGGCGTTCATCCAAGTAAGCTTTGACTTGGTCCAAAGGAACGCGCTCTTGAGTCATCTTGTCGCGCTCACGGATGGTGACGGCTTGATCCGTTTTTGTGTCGAAGTCCACCGTGATGCAGAATGGAGTTCCGATCTCATCTTGCCGACGATAGCGGCGACCAATGGCCCCACTTTGGTCGTAGAACACGTTGAAATACTCTCGGAGGTCGTCTTCCAACTGATGGGCGATCTCAGGAAGACCGTCTTTCTTCACCAAAGGAAAAATACCAGCCTTGATGGGTGCCAATGCTGGGTGGAGATGCAAAACAGTTCTGTTGTCGCCTTCGCCCAGTTCCTCCTCTTCATAGGCATCAACCAAGAACGTGAGCGTGGCACGGTCAACACCCAAAGCGGGTTCAATGACATGGGGGAAATACCGTTCCTTACTTTGATCATCAAAGAAACGCAGATCTCGCCCGGTAGCTTCCGCATGACGCTGGAGGTCAAAATCAGTGCGGTTTGCGATGCCTTCTAACTCTTTCCAGCCAAAGGGGAATTCGTACTCAACATCGGCGCAGCACTTGGAATAATGAGCAAGTTCGTCAGAATCGTGTTCCCGGAGCCGGAGCTTTTCTGGTTTCACCCCCAAATCCGTGAACCATTTGTAGCGCGCGTCCCGCCAAAAGACATACCATTCATCTGCTTCTGCCGGTGGCACGAAGAATTCCATCTCCATTTGCTCAAACTCCCGGCTGCGGAAAATGAAATTCTCGGTGACGATCTCGTTGCGGAATGACTTGCCTTGTTGGGCGATCCCGAACGGTGGTTTCATCCGCGATGTATCCACGACGTTCTTGAAATTGACAAAAATGCCCTGAGCCGTCTCCGGCCGCAAATAGACCACAGAATCATCATTCTCAACCGGTCCCATATTTGTCTTGAACATGAGATTGAACTGACGAGGTTCGGTGAGCTCACCTTCACAATCTCCAGGACGCTTGGAAGGCTTCTTCGGGCAAACTTGGTTTTCGATGGTATCTGCCCGAAAACGTGCCTTGCAGAGTTTGCAATCGACCATGGGGTCATTAAATCCCGCCAGATGGCCGCTGGTCTCCCACACCTTGGGGTGCATGAAGATACTGCAGTCGATGCCAACCACGTCTCTTCGTCGGCGCACCATGGCATGCCACCACGCCTCCTTGACATTGCGCTTCAGCTCAACCCCCAGGGGCCCATAATCCCAGCAGGACTTTAGCCCACCGTAGATTTCGCTGCTCGGGAAGATAAACCCTCGGCGTTTGCACAAGGAAACAAGCTTTTCCATGGTGTCGGTTGTCTTCGACATAAAACGATAGTTCCGGCTAAATAGAGTCACATACGCATCAAGGATACGCGTCATAGGGGGATTATGCGGCTTGGGAAGGCTGGTTTCAACTCACAGACTGTTGGCGTTTCGCGCGAAAGAGACCCGCGGCCTCAACATGGGAGCGAAACATCGCAAGATTGAAGTCCAAGTTGCTGTAAGTCAGCTCTGGATGCCATTGCACTCCGTGGGCAAAGAAATGGCGTTCGCTGGATATGGCTTCCGCCACCCCATCAGGAGCCGTGGCCGTAATTTTGAATCCTTCGGCAACCTGCTTCACGGATTGATGGTGATAGCTATTGATTCGAACCCGGTCTTCCCCGGTGATGTGACGAAGCCAGCTGTTTTTCTCAATATCAATGCTGTGGGAAGGATACTCTTCAGTCATCTTTTGGAAATGAGCGAGGGTATCATGGTCATGTTGGCTGGCAATATCCTGAAACAACGTTCCACCCCCAGCGATGTTCAGCACCTGCATTCCCCGGCAAATGGCGAAAATCGGCAGATCCCGCTCGAGAGCATCCTTAGTGAGAATCATCTCCGTGACGTCACGAAGAGGGTTAATAGACTCAATTTTGGCGTGGGGTTCTTCCCCATACCACGACGGGTCAATATCAAAGCCACCAGTCAGCAGAAGGCCGTCGCAAGTATTAAGGATTTGCTTAAGAACGTCCGCGCTTTGGGTCAAAGGTAAAATGATGGGGGCGCCACCAGCTGCTTCGACGGCTTGAACGTAGTTCATGCCAACACCAAACCGTGGATATGGCCGATCATTGTGGGTGAAATAGATCTTCCGGGAAGAAACACCGATGATTGGTCGCTCGTTCAACGTCTTGCTCCGTCATGAGTCATGGCCACATTGTCCGCGGCATTTTAACAATCAACACGAAACAATCACCCCTTGCTCTCGGTAGCACTTTGTCTCAGCGCCGAGGCTCAGATCGTCATAGATTCCTTGGGAGATCCCAAGATCAGGACTTATTTCGCTTCAAGAATCCTGGGGTACGAAGTGCCAAGTCTGTCACTTTGCCCAGGCTTCTACCCTCACATGTCACGCAACTCTTGTAAGGTGAGTAATTTCGTTTCATTTCACCGCGCAAAGTGGTGTAACTTTCGCCATTCCACACCCGGTCGAAACCGTCACGAAAAATGTTGCCGAAATCAACCTTCTCGTCCATTTGCAGCGCACAGCAAGGAGTGACTTTACCGTCAATGGCCACGTAGATTTGCACCCAAGGATAGATGCAATCAGGACTCTTGTTTTCAGGGTTAAAGTCTTCTTTGTACCGTTCGTCATAGAAGGGCAACAAAGAAATGATTTCGTCCAAATTGGTAGCCAAGTTCTTACTCTTGGCGTAGTTGTTCGTATCTCTGAGCCCTTGATGGTACTGCTCTTGTGTAATGCCACCAAGAAGCTCTTCTTCTCGCTCTTCAATTCCGACCAAGTTCAAAGGACGAAAGTTGACACGGCACAATTCAAGCTCACAAGCTAAGTCCACCACTGCTTCCATCTCATGGAAGTTGTCCCGCCCAACAACATATTCGAAACCTATGTCTGGACGATTGAGGCCACGCTTTTTCTTTTCGGCCTGGAGTTTTTTGATGCCGTCAATGATCGTGCCATGATAGTCAGCAAGTCGCATAGCTTGATACGTCTTGGCCGTTGCGGCATCGATTGAGATGCGCATCGCCGACAAGCCGGAATCGAGAATCTTGTCGACTAAGTCAGGGCCGAGAGTGCCGTTGGATGTGATGATTGCCTTGGCACCATGATCGACCACCAACTTGATCATCTCAAAGAGATCCGGGCACATGGTAGGCTCCCCATCTCCGGCAAAGGTGACGCGCATGGGCTGAGTCTGGTCAAAGACCTCCTTGAAGCGTTCGAATGGCATGTGGACCGGGGTGAAGACATTCTTCTCTCGCACACAAAACCCGCACTTCAAGTTGCAAAACGTAGATGGTTCGATTTGCAGATGAAGGGGTGTATTCTTGGCTTTGACAGGACGTGTCATCACTGACATGCCAGCCTTCAAGAGGTTCGTAAATCCAGCCATGAGTGTTTCTCTTTCCTTGGCGAATCGGGGGAGCATAGGGCTACCCCAGTTTAGTCGCCATCAATTCAACATACCAACGAATTTCATTGCCAGGTCCGTAACTTAGTGGGCAACCACCCTATCTGCAGCCTGAGCATCACTTCCAACTAACTTGCCGTAAGCTTCTACGGTTGGCTGAAGGGTGTTTTCCCAATGCCGTTTGGTCAAAACTGCCTGCCGGCCGATTTTACCTTCCTCATCAAGGTCCTCTTGATCCCGGTCCAATGACTCATGAAGCAATTGAACCAAACTATCGAGATCTCCAGCCTTAAAGGTACGACCCACTTCACATTCATCAAAAAGTTCTTTGATTCCGCCAACGTCAGAGCCAATGCAAACTTGCTCCATAGCCATAGCTTCCAAGGGTTTCAGTGGTGTCACCTTTTCCGTCAATCTCTTGGAATGGCGGGGATAGCAAAAAATGTCAATGAGAGCATAGTGTTCTTGAATCTCATCATGAGAAACACGGCCCGTGAGATGAACGCACCCAGAAAGATTGTGGTGGCTCACCCGTTCCGCCACCTGGGCTTCGTCTTCACCAGAGCCGATAAGAAGAACAGCAAAATCGTCCCGCTGCTTCTTAACTTCAGCAATGGCATCCACAAGAAAAGGTAGCCCTTCGTAAAAGAAGAACGAACCGATGAACCCCAGGACTCTTTTGCCCCCTATGTCATATTTTTCTTCCAGGGCTGAATTTTTTCGCCGTGGCTCAAACGTTTGAGCTTCGACACCATTCTTAACAATCGAAATTTTGTCCACCGGAGTTCCGCGACCGACCAAGTCTTCCTGAAGACCTTGGCAAATGCAAATAACATGGTCTGCCTGCTGAACCACTTCAGTCTCCAAACGCCGGACTTGCCCATATACGAAACCATCTTCGGATATCTTGTTTTTATCGACGGCATCGTCTTCCCAGAACGCCCGGATCTCATAGACCACAGGAATCCCTAACTTTTTGCCAACGCGAATTGCCGCCTGGCCATTAAAGAACGGCGAGTGAGCATGAATTAAATCGGGCTTGAAATCAGCGGCAACTTCCAAGAGACGATCCACCATGGCTTGGGTCATGAGGCGTTCGCGCCAAAACGGTATGGCTAGCTGAAGGCGATCGAGAAGACCATTTGGCTTTCTCGTTCGGTAGTAGAGGATGTCATCAATCCATTCCTCGTCCTCGGTAAAATCCGTATGCCGAGCAGATGTCACCACCCGGACATCAACTCCTTGGCGAAACAGGTTGCGCACGATATAGCGACTTCGGAAACTGTAGCCGGAGTAATGAGGCAGGGAATGATCTTGTAGATGTAGGACGCGCAGAGCTTTAACCTCGTTTAGTTCAGTTCACACATCAACTTATCGAACCACAGCCCCTGTTTTCATGAAATGCGGGTGAAATACCAAGGAAGTGGGCGAAATGAAGAAAAAGACCCCCATCTCGGTACAATCTACAACAATGAAACGAATCACCAAACTCAAAGCAGGGTCAACGGTTAC
>WFTN01000607.1 GCA_015485455.1 Planctomycetota bacterium
GAATCCAGCAAATCCATTGGCTTGCCCGAAAGTGGCTCGGGCTCGATTCGAAGTGAAGAAGCCCCCCAGCTCCCCCGTGGGAGGGGTGAATCCGTAAGCGAGGGCTTCCCGTCGAAGATCATCGAAAAGGTAGAGGTGTTCCGCCATCCCGCGCACCGTGAGGACGACCAAGGCTCCTCCGAGACATCGAAGGACAGCGGTGACTTCTGTTTTGCCTCTTTTGTCTATCTGGTTCGCCAAGGAGGCCGCACCACAGAAGCATGCCATCCACACGACACTGCGTTCCACCCCGGCCCAAGTAGCTGGGTTGGCAACGAGGGAGTAGGTGAGGATGGCAAGTGGGCCCCAAAAAAGAAGACCAGGGGCCGAGGTCCGGCGCTTTGACTTGAAGCCAAAAAGGCAATCGCAGACGAAACCAAGAAAGGTGAAAACAAGGGCGAGCGTGGTGAATGCAGGAGGCGCTGTGAACGAAGGCAAAAGCACCAAGGTCAGGAGCCCTACAAGCAAAAAATGAAAAGCGCATTTCTCCAAGCCAATGGCCCCTTTTATTGTGAGCATCCTAGCCGTGACAAAAAAAGAGCGGCACCTCTTTCACCAAGCAGCTTTGTGGTGCGAATCACACGACCCCCATTCGCCAAACGCCAATAGATCTTCTGAATCTACAAGGAGATTGATCGATGTCGCCCAAGTGTTCTCGTCTCCACCCACCTTACAAAACCAAATATCGTGTGTCCAACTCCGCCGAATACGATCAAGGGTCCATCAACCGCGGCATCATACGTCGTGGACTAACTCCTCTGCCATGAATGAATACCAAGCTGTTTGGGAATCGGGGAGGCCAGACCATGCTTTCCGACTTAGCGATCGCAATGGCGCTTACTCTGAGTCTCGTCTTCCACCTCCATCTCTGACAAGCCGAAGGCATCGTCTCATTGATCATGACGAATGAAATTTCGAATCGGCCCCAAGGCTGGTGGCTCTGCAAGGCACCGGTTGCCCGCTTGTGGTCTGATCTCTTTTGCTAACCCAGACCTCGATTCGCCCAAGCTTTACTATGGGTCGGAGTCAGATTTCATTACCCATCCTGTTGGAGAGAGCACCTTCTTCCTTTCTCCTGTCAAAGAAAAAGCTTCTTCCCGAGCGGGTTTCCATCTGAAATCATCGTCATACGCAGTATTTTCCTTTCGAAACTCTTATTCGAACGGATGAATCCACCATCGCCACTGAATGTGTGTAGAATGCCATTGTGCCGATCTAGCTATTTGGCGCCCTAGTTTCGTGTCTATGATCGAGGCGGCCCCTGAGGGAAAATCCTATGGTTAAGTTCATCTGCGTTTTTATCTTGATTTCTCAATCTGTCGCTTTGGGGCAAGAACCGAAAGAAGATGAAGTTCCTTTTGAGATCACGAAAAAGAACCTCAAGATTCTGGCTGGTGAAGTCTTGACGGCATTCGAGCGTCATGGGGGGTACAAGTTCAAAAAGGCGCCCACCATCAAAGTCAGTTCAAGCAATGAAATTGCCACGGTGCTGGCATCTGAGTTCAAACTGCAATTTCAGAATTTCCCCGACGCTCCCTCGGCAAAAAAGCAAAGTGAACTCTTCGCACCCGCGGTCATGGGAAAGTATGGATACAAGAATCACGTTATTTTCGTCAATGAATCGGCGATCACCCAAATGTCGATACTTATGGACTTGCCTGAACTTCGTCGTCGGGACACACTCGCAGCCATTTTGATCCATGAGCTTTGTCATGCGATGGATCACGAGAAATTTGGCGTTATGACAAAAATGCATGGCCTGAAGGATCCAGAACTTCTGATCATTTGGACTCATCTGATTGAAGGACATGCGCAATTCGTTGCCCGCTCTATCTGTGAAAAGAATGGCCTAAAAGTACCCTTCGAATTGTTCACCAAGAGCATTGGTGCTGTGCCTGGCGAAACTAAAGATGACGTCGCCAAATCCATTCTGATTCGAACGATGGTAGATCAGTTGGCCGCCCAGTATTACGATGGTGAGCGTTTCTTTCACGAAATTCGCAAACTTGGTGGCGACAAGGCTGTGGAGAAAGTACTCGTCAGACCGCCTATGTCAACCATGGAGCTCGCCGTTCCGGCGTGGTATTTCGATCCTACCTTGCGGGCCAAAGCGCCCGACTTCGACAAGGTTACAAGTGCTTTCGCCAAGAAGTTTTCAGCACCCTGGAAGGAAAAAAAACTGTCGCTTTCGGCTCAACATTTCAAAGGTGTATTTGCAGTTCTCCAAGATCCACCAAGAACAGATCCTATTCTCAGTAAGGTCAAGGCAAATCGCGGGGTTGCCATTGTCTTGGGAAGAGGTGACAAGGTCATCACCCTTGTGCTCATGGATTTCGGGAACGCCGCCAGCGCTCGGGACTATCTAAGTTTGACACAAGCGCTCTTGTTGAAGAAAGATGACTTGATGAAGGAGGGCCAAGTGAGAATCACGCGCTCGGTCTATCATAAGATTTCGGGTGAGCATTGGCGCGGCAAGTTATCGGCAAAAAAAATCGCCGTTCAAAAAAACGAACTGGATGTGACATCGGCAACCATCATGTGCGGTCAATACGCCATCGAAATGATGTACTCCAATGAGCCGATCGAGAAGAAAGACATGGTGGCCAACCTAAATTCAGTTGTCGAGGACTTGATCGCATCGCTCACCAAGTCCAAGTAGAAAGGACTTGCCTTGGGGGTTGATGGCACGAGGCCTTGGGCTCCTTGTGACACTTCTGATCTTTGGAACACCCATTTTGAAACAATCAGTGGCCCCCGATTCAAGGAACCTTATCCCCACGCCGGGTAAGACATAAAAAACGAGGGTTGCACCATTGTGGGCCGTTGGGATTTGGATTGAATCTTGGCTGTAAACGCCCAACCTTCTTCGTCGCCATCTTCAAGGCGCCGGCCATGGCGCGCTTCGCCAGCGGCGATTTGAAGTTTCGGGTGTGTCAGTCCAGAACTGTGACACCCACTGTCCAAATCTCGCTATAAAGGATGACCAAGGAGGCGAATGCCCATGGTCCGTGCTCAGCGCTATCGATCATCACTTTGTGCAATCCAACTGGCGGGTTTGGGAGCATTGGGGTGCAAGAAACGAATCGAACATTGTTTCCAGGAGTTCTTTGGGAAAACCGAAAGGTCTTGACACGCCACAACTTCACTCAGTAGCGTCAACGTCGCATTCCTGGGGAAGTAAGAAGAGAAATATCATGAATAGGACGATGCCCCTTTTCATTCTTGTGGCGACCACCATCTTGGTTGCCGGGCTACAAGCTCAGTTCACGACGATTCAATATCACGACGGCCCCAACAGTCCCTACAGCGAAAAATCGGCTATTGCCAATGCTGGGGACGTCAATGGAGACGGGACGGTCGACATCATTGTCGGATCCCCTGGAGAGCCAAGCGTCTTTGGTTTCGGTGGAGAATTTGGACGTGTCCAAGTGTTTTCGGGCGCCGATGGCTCATCTTTGTTCGACATTCTTGGGCAGGACTTTTCGGATAACTTTGGCTCTAGTGTCGCTGGCGTCGGAGATGTCAACAATGATGGGCGGGACGATTTTATCGTCGGAATCCCCAACGACACCTTCAATGGTGCCACCGGCTCGGCTAAGGTCTTTTCTGGGCTTGATGGTAGCGTGCTTTATTATGTGTTGGGCTTCGCTCCTGCCGGTGCCACTGGTGCAGCAGTAACTGGTCTTGGTGATGTCAATAATGACGGACATGCAGATTTCGCTGTGGCATCGGTTTTCGTTGGCACTGGATTGATTACCGTTTACTCCGGAATTAGCGGTACCACGCTCTACTCAACTTTTGGAGCGGGAGGCTTGGATGTGAGCATAGCCAATGCGGGCGATGTCAATGGTGATGGAATCAATGATCTGATTGTGGGTGGGCCAGCCCGCCTAAACAACCTCAATCAATCGGTCGGCATGGTTTCAATCCTATCTGGTAGCAACGGAGCACTTCTTAGGACGCTATTCGGAACGAACATAGGATCACGGATGGGAGAATCCGTTGATGGTGCTGGTGATTTAGACCATGACGGGTTTGCTGATTTTATTGTCGGTGAACCAGGAAAGATCGCCCCCGGAGTCGGACAGGTTGGAAGAGCTAGAGTATTCTCCGGATCTACCGGAGCCCCTCTTCGCACGCTCTTGGGAACATCTTCATCCATCGTGGGTAGGGCCGTGTCGGGTCTTGGGGATGCCGATGGAGATGGAACTGTTGATTTCGCCGTTTCCGTCGAGGCTTCGTTGAGCGCACCAGCCTCGTTCATCCCAGTGATTCGAGTCTATTCGGGTGCTGGCGGCTCTGTGCTCGGCACACTCCCCACGCCGGAAAGCAGCCAAGTATTTGCTCAGAAAGTTGCGAAAGTAGGAGATATCAATAGCGATGGTCTTGCTGACGTTCTTGTTGGTTCATTTCAACAATTCACTAGAAATGGTGAAGCCCGTCTCTACGCCAGCGGCATTGTTCCTTTGAGCCTATTTCAATCCAACTCTGGCAATGCTCCTATTCTCAACCTGGCTTGGCAGCCGAGCCATCAACATGTAAATAATGCCGCTGGAAGATTGCTCTGTGGCGGTGCCACCCCGGGGGCTGTTGGTTTGATTCTGGCAAGCTTGGCTCCAGCTGATATCCCCGTCCTTGGGTTTGATTTGTTGGCTGCCGTCGATTCCACCAACTTGTTGCTCTCGGCAGGACTGGGCGCTAACTTTGCTGGCGAGTTTATTGTGGACGGCGTGTCGCGGCGTCTTCCATCTATTGCAGGAACTGCTCTCTTTGTTCAGTTTATCGAAACGAATCCGGTGATCTCCGCATCCAACGGGATTTGCTTCGTGGCTATTCCGTAAAGTCGTACGGCGTCAGATTCTGCACAGCACAAAGGCTTGAGTGACCTTATAGTCTTGAGAGGTTTGCAAGCTTTGGGCTGTGCAGAATATTTTGATGTTGCACAAGAAACCCAGTCATTCTGGGGGGGCAACCTGTTCATCACCTCTATGTGAAGTACCTGGCTGATATTTTCGATCACGAGGAACTACACGCACCTTGTTGAGGCCCAAAGGACCCGGTTCGAATACTGGTGCATGATCCATCAAGGGAACTCGCTTTGACGCAGCAGCGCCCATGAGCGCCTTGGCGCGTTTTTCCTATGGTCTCCTTTTCAGTGGCGCGAGTATTCTCATTGTTCGCATCGTCGTTTGATCGTCAGCGTTTCTCGACCCTTATCTGCAATCTCTTCAACTCTCCCGCTCGCAAAATTATTTCCTGGGTTGACTCAACCACAGAACTCTTCCAGCACGAAAGCGACACGCGGTAGCGACCGGGGGCCAAAGGAAAGGACGTATGCTCCTGGCCTTCGACTGCCGATCGTTCTACCAGTTCGCCGTGGAACAATACATTTACATAGGCCGTCCCTGAAGGTACTCCGTCAGGATAATCGAAATCAAGAGTCAAGTGTGCCGGATTCTCGAAACGAATGGTCCCCAAGTCTTTGGTTTCTTTTGCCCCGAGATCAATGACGTCAAGAAATTTCTTGCCAAATCCTGTGGCATTAATTTGCAGCTTGTAGATCCCTTTGGCCAAAGGTCCGATCCGAAAAGAACCGTCGGCTTCGATGCGGCTAAAGCCCTGCATTGACTCACTGGCCCGAACCCCCAGCTTCATCGAAACTGCCGGCGGGCAATTCCTCTTTGAGTCCACGATCCTGCCAACGACAAAGGACATAGGCGTTTCCTTTTCTTCCATCTTTACGACCAGTTCGTTGGGCCCAGCCTCGACCATACGAGTTAAGGCAGGAAGGCCAGCCGAACAATAGGAGTGGGAAAAAGTAACCCTTAGTTTCCTACCCGGTGGACATTGGGTCAATTCGAAACGTCCGAGCCTGTCTGTCCTGGTCCTTCGGCGCCACCGTGGGCCATCATCACCACGTACCGTCCACGAAGGAAGCGAGCGCCCCTTGGCGTCAAGTAGGCGCCCAAAAATTCGAGCGCCTATGGAGAAGACCGGACTCCACTCATGGACTTCTCCCGCGCGTAATTCAAGAGTGCCAAACTCTTGGGAATCGTTGTTTTGACGGGCAAAGACATTGACCATCCCTATGGGCAATCCTTTGAGTTCATAGCGGCCATTCGCATCGCTCACCGCATTGCTTCGGCGTATGGCACCCACGTCAACATCAAAGAAATCAGTGCTTCCGATCACAACATTTGCCAACGGGTGACCCTCTCCATCCTTGAGTGCGCCTCTGAGAATAGGACTTGCCGACAATTTGATCATCATTTGCTCTCTGACACTCGGTGCTAAGGAAATCTTTCGAGCCTCCAGAGCGAAATTCAGGTCCTTAGCTGCGACGATGAGATCAATCGGGCCAGCACGAAGTGGCCCCGTATCAAACGTGCCATCATCACCAGTATAAACAACACGGGCAGGAGCCGGATAGCGATTCGTACCAGTGGCGTCGGTTTGATTCTTCCATTCTCGGCAACCTGCTTTTACCAATGCACCCACAATCGGTTGATCTTGTGGCCCCACAACCTGCCCTGAAATGGATCCCCAATCCGACTTTAACGCCAGAGTCAGGGGAATGAGAACTTCAGAATTCACGGAGGCCGGGGGCTTAAGCAAATCAGAAGCGGCGAAGTCTCGGTGCCTCGCTGCAATGAAGGATCGAGGGGACACCTGGCGCAAGAAAAAGCTTCCGTCAAGTCCGGAGGTGGCGATTGCTTTGGTGCTGGCAAAGGAATTGGACGCAGTGATCAAGATGTCCGCACCTGCTACCCCTTGTCCCAGTTGGTCGACGACCTTGCCCTTCGCATCGATACCGATCGGTATCTCGACTCGTATCCTTCCTGACGTTCCTGCTTCAATCTTCTTCAGCACTTGAGTAGGGAATCGGGGTGTGCGGATCAGGAGAGCGGAATCGGAAGTCATAGCAAGATGAACCAAACCCTCGGCATCTGACGCGATGCGTTTGGATCTGTGGTCGATCCCGCGGGATTCTGAGGCCACAGAAACTTCAATGTCTGCGGCTGGGCTTCCATCGACGGCCCAAACAAACTCAAGAGTCAGATCCCCTTCATCCTGAAGGGCCACATCGGGCAGCTCAGTGCCGATTTCCTTCTCTTGCGAACTCAGGAGGTTCTGCGGCTTTTCTTCTTCCATCCGTCTTGGTTCGCGGCTTTCACCAACCTCAATGGAGCGACTCGCCTCGTCCAAGATAGCCGCCTTCTCTTCGCCCAGAGCTCGCCATCCGAAGAAGCTCACCGCGCAAACAAGAAGAATTACCAAGGTGCTTGTTAGAGTCTTTGCCTTCGCCATAACTAGGCCGATTCCCATTGTTGTTTTTGTCTTCGTAAACTCCGTCCCGATTCCGCAAGCAAGGGCCAAACTGCGCCGCCAATCAGAATGAGAATCCCCTAAGGACGAAGTGAGGGAATCCCTCAGCATCTCCAATCCCCGATCAATGCGATGTCTCACTTGAGCAGGGGTACTGCCCACTTGTTCCGCCACTTGGGGGACGGTTTTACCTTCGTAGTAGCGCTGCAGAATGAGCGTTTGATATGGCTCAGGAAGTCTCAACACTTCTGAAACCATGATGCTCAAGAGCTGACGATCGCCTGTTGTTCGGAAAGACTCACTGGGGATGCTCTCCATCGTGGTCGGCGACATTTGAGTTTCCCGCCGACCCAAGTCGTTCGCCTGCTTGGCCACGAGATTCTTGACAACAACACGAAGCCAACCTCTTAGAGCTTTCTTTCTTGTAGGCGGCCGCTGTGCCGCCGCTAGCCAGGCCTCCTGCGCCACATCTTCAGCCCGGTGGACGTCACCAGTAAGCCTTAAAGCCAAGCGACGCACAAAAGTGGCGTGTTTGAGAAGTTCATCTGTAATCATGAGTTTCCTGTTCATGTCATCCCATAGATCGGTTCGATGTTCAAATTGAGGAGAAAATCTCGACAAACGACAAAATTGCCCAGCAATCCGTCAAAAGAAATGGATTCATGAGTTTGTTCTGCCCGTCAAAAAGGTCGTTGTGGGTAGCCAACTGCGAAAAGAGGTAGATCCAAGATCTAACGTTACTTCGAGAGCTCCATGAGTTTCGACGATCAGAAGACTATCCATTCTGATGACGACACCCTTCCGTTTACTCGAAA
>WFTN01000608.1 GCA_015485455.1 Planctomycetota bacterium
GCCTTCGCTGTCGTTCTATGGTGCGTGTCCGATTCTCCTCTGATTCGCTCTGCTTGCTATAACGTAATTCTATTGGCTAGCGTTGCGACTTTGCTCTTCAATGCTAACCCAATGATGAAGTCAGACGGCTATTTCGCCCTTTCGGATCTTTTGGAGATTCCCAATCTGCGGCAAAGAGCAACGACCTTTTCTGCTAACACATTCAAGAGTATTTTCTTTGGCATTCCCAAGCCCAAAGACAAAGCTTCCTTTTTCATCAAAGTGGTGTTCTTGGCCTACGGCATGGTCTTGCCTTTCTATCGGGCCAGTGTTGTCTTGGGTATATCCATGGGAATCGCCGCCAAGCTCTTTGTCGTTGGCATGGTTCTGGGAGTCGGATACATCACCATGGAGGTTGTGAAAATATCGAAGAAGCTCCTATCGCTATTTTTCTATTCACCGGAAACCTCTTCCGTTCGAGGAAGGGCAGCCATGATTGGACTCACGGTCGTGGTTCTTATTCCTCTCCTGCTGGTGGGGTATCCTGTGCCTGGGGGTGTTTCGGTTCGAGCGGTTCTCAGGGCGGAGTCGGAGACGGTTGTTCGCGCTGATTCGGAGGGGTTTCTCAAAGGTCTCTATGTACGCCCGGGTGACCGCGCATCCGTTGGCGATGTTCTGGCCACGGTTGTTTCGCCCCATTTGGACGAGCGCATCGTTGGGGCTACTGCTGCCATTGAGGTTGCTCGTTTGCGTCTAAGAGCGGCCGAAGCCAATGGCGTTCTTGAAGCTGATCAAGTCCGCGCCCGTTTGGCCATCGCACAATCTGAAATCGATGCCCTTCTTCAACAGAAAGATCAACAAGACATGGGGGCCGTGGTGTCCGGCGTTGTCGTTTCTGATGGTGAGATGCCGAAAACCGGGGCATGGATCTCGAAGGGGCAAGTCATTGTGCGTTTACATGGTGGGAGGACAGTCGCTCGTACCCTCCTTACCGAAGAACAGTTCGCTTTGGTCTCTCCCAAGGTCGGCGACGAAGTCCAATTTCGTTCGATTTGTGATGGCGGTGCGTCCCATCGTGGTGTTGTTCAGCGTGTCGTCCGGCAGGCGAGTCGCATGGTCTCCGACAAGGCCTTGACACAGTTGGGCGGTGGTGAAATTGCTGTAGATCCGATCCGCAAGAATTCTAGCAAGCCCTACTTTTTTGTCGAGTGCCTGTTTGACGAAGTCATTGAGGAATACCGTCATGGAAGTAGTGGACGCATCCTCTTTCAGGGTGATGAAGAAACTGTTGGTCGGAAACTCTGGCGTTCTGGGATAAATCTGGCGAATCGCTTGAGACACGGTTCTTTCTGATGAGTTCCTGGGGATTGAATTCTTTTCGGTCTGTTCCGCTTAGGTTCGTGTTTGTCTGTTTTTAGGACAGATTTGTTTGCAAGAGAAATATGATGAATAAGTTCTATGTTATTTGCGCTTCCCTGCTCTTGTTGGGTATGGCACCAGAGACGTCGAAGGAAGTTTCCTTCAGCGGTATCCTGAAGCCGTGGCGAACCGTGGTGCTGCGTGCGTCGGCAGGGGGAATCATTGAGAAAGTTCATTGTGAACGTGGTGATTTTCTCAAGCCCGGTGAAATCGCTGCCACCTTGGAGTTTCGCATCGAGAAGGCGGATCTTGAGGTTGCTGCCGCCAAAGCCAAGGAACGTGCCAATTTAGAGCTGGCTGAAATGAAGTTGAAATACAGCCTTGTTTTGGCTGCGAGAAATCGCGCTCTTTTTGACAAGGGTGTCATCAATCAAGAACAGTTGGATGATGTCGTCAATCAAGAACAGATGGCTAAGATCCGCGTCAAGCAAGAAAAAGAAGCAATGATTCAGGCTCAGCTTCTGTATGAGCGTGCCTTGGCCCGGTACGAAGCAAGAGAGATTCGGACCCCTGTTGGTGGTGTGGTCGTCGAGAGAATGCGTTCGGCGGGAGAGATGGTGACACGTAGTCTTGATAGCCCAATCATCAAGATCGCCCAAATGAATCCTCTCGCTGTCGATGTTCGGGCCCCGGTCGAGTTCTTTCGAACCATCAAGGCTGGAATGCAGGTGACAGTTATTGCCGAGTCGCTGGAGGACAAGGTGATAGTTGCGAAAGTGAAGACGGTCGACCGGGTAGCGGATGCAGCGAGTGGTACTTTCGGGTTCCGCATTGAAGTTGAAAATCCGAACAATGAATTTCCCGCAGGCCTGAGATGCCGGGTTACCTTTGAAACAAACTGAGATAGATATCTCCCCATGTTGGTGAGTAGGGATCGGTGAGACATGAAGTTTTTTAAGAGATTTAGGAAAACTCGGGCTGATGAGGACGACGCTTCCACAGAGGATTCTGTTCTTGATGGACAGGATTGCGACAACGGGGAAGATTCCGAAGCCTTGGAGATAGAAAACCTCGAACCGAGAATCATGTTGAGTGCCACCTGGGTCGATCCTGATGCCTTCGATTTGGACGTCGATGCTGATGGACTTGATGCGGATGCTGACGAGGCGCTCATCGAAGGTCTATCTGATGGAGACATGGATGTTGAATTCAGTTCGGACTCCGATGGTGGTGGCCTATTTGACAGCTTAGAGTCTGATTTGTTTCAGACCGGGACAAAGGAAGATGCCGCTGAGTCATCGATGGAGCCTATTGTCCAGCCACTTGTGGTTGAAGCTGCTCCACCTGCGGATAAAGCAGAGGCTGATGGCGCCGAGGAAGAATCAGAAGAAGTTCAATCGTGGCGGGCTGCAGTCGAAGCCAACGATGGCATTGTTGGGATTCCAATCGCAGATGCTGGGTTGGATCAGAATGTGGCGGGAAACGAACTCGTCCAGTTGGATGGGGGAGGCTCTGACCCTGATGGTGAGGGCTTAACCTACTCTTGGACCCAAGTGTCAGGACAACCAGTTGACTTGGATGATCCGAACATAGCCAATCCGAGTTTTACCAGTAACTCTTCCTATGAGCCCCAAGATCTCGTTTTCGAGCTCACTACAAGCGATGGTCAGGAGAGTTCTGTTGACACGGTGACCATTCATGTTGCTGGTGATTCGATCGATCTATTCGACGGTGCACCCGAAAGTGGTGATGGTGCTGATGAATTGATTGTGATTCATGACCCCACTCCCGGGGCTCTCTTCACTGTTGATGGTAGTGGCGGAGTCGACAAGATCGACTTGTCGGACTACGAGTTGGATGATCTTCGCTTTGAGTATGGAAAGGTTCTTGTCGACCTGGATGATGGGGGGACGTTTACGATTGCGTATTCGAACGTTGAATCCATCGATCTTGGTGACCAAGTCATAAAGATTGTTACTTGGGATGGCGACGCATCCGATGGTGACCCTGGGAATGCAGATAATTGGTCCGGAGACCAACTGCCTGGGGCGAATGACATTGTTGTCTTTTCGGGTGGGAGTTCAGGTGACGCGACAATACCAGCAGGGTCTGAGTTTGGGTCTATCGTCGTGGGCCCAGATTATAGCGGCACAATCTCCCTTGAAGGGGAACTTCTTGTTCATGGCGATTTCGATGCTGACGGTGGGCAATTCGATTTTGTCGGCAGTTCAGTCACTGTCGAAGGAACTCTCTCCCTTGATGGCGGGAATCTCAGTGCAACAGAACTTCACGTTCAAGGAGACTTGTTGGTTAACAGTGGTAATTTCGCTGCGACTGACCTGATTCTTGATGGGGATTTGGATCAGAATGTGTTCTTTCAGACCGGCGAGAGTCTCAATGACATCACGTTTGATAAGCCTGGTGGCACCGTTGTCCTGACTGGCGATTTTCTTGTTGGCGGGGACATTCGAGTTGAATCTGGGAGCATTGACGCGAGCCAATCGTCCATCGAACTACGCGGCTATGGTAACTCAATAGAATCGGATGGTCTGACTTTTGGCGACCTGTCAATTTATACTGGCGATATCAACTTTGATACAGACATTCAGATCGACGGGGACCTCACCATTCGGGCCGTTGGCAATATGAATGGCGGAAACATCATTTCGCTCAAGGGAGATCTCACCACCTTAGACACATCCGTGGGTGGCTCCACGAAGATTGAGCTGACGGGGGATGGCAACCAATTAGTCTCAGCCAATGGCAGTCGAGGGGACGTTGGTGAACTGAGCATCAATAAATCTGGTGGCCTGGTGGACTTTAGTGACACCATCGAAATCAGTGGTGGCCTCACCTATGTCGCAGGCACCGTTGATACTTCTGGGTCAACCATCGAATTCCAGGGATACGACAACACCATCGATGTGGATGGTATAGTCTTTGACGATGTGGTGATTTACGCTGGAAACATTGATTTTGCCACGGACATTCAGATCGACGGTGACCTTACCATTCGGGCTGTTGGCAATATGAATGGCGACAATACGATCTCTTTGAAGGGAGATCTCACCACCTTAGACACATCC
>WFTN01000609.1 GCA_015485455.1 Planctomycetota bacterium
GTGATGAGCCGTGGACGTTCGGCATCGTCGAAATTGTGGACATAAGCCAGGTCATCTGCCAAGGCGCAACTTGGCTTTAAGGAATTGAGGATGCGCTTGACTGTTGACGTACGTCCGGTCCCGGCGATCCCACAAACGAAGACATTGTAGCCCGTTTTGTAGAGCTCAAGGCCGAGTTTGAGGGCCTTGAGAGCTCGCTCTTGACCAATGATGGCATCATCGGGGGTAAGATCCGCTGTTGTTTCTGGGACTGGGGCATCTGGGGGGAGCTGCCAGCAGGCTTCAGAAAGATTGACGGAAACCGGATGAACGCGGTTCTTTTCCAAGGTCATTGGGGCTTACCTTCCAATCCCAGGGGTGATCGGCGAAATACCGAGCTTTGACGCCCAAATTCTATGCGAATGGGGCCAAATCGAAAGTGGCTTCCCCAAGTGGCGTCATTTTCGTTTCCTGGAGCCCTAAGAAACCTTATTCAGCAGATCGAGGTTGATGTCCTGGGGCATACCTCGCAAGGTAGGCTGGCTTTTTGAGCCATTGTTCTTCTCATTGTGAGCTTGGGAGTTTTCGCCCGTGTCCAAATCGAAATTGAGCGATCTGAGGGACTTTCTGCACGTTTTACGGGGGGAGGGGGAATTGCTGGAAGTCGATGCCCAAGTCGATCCCAATTTAGAAGCTCCGGAGATTCACCGCCGCATTATTGCTGCCGGTGGCCCGGCGATCCTCTTCAACAACCCCAAAGGGGGAGATTTCCCTTTAGTGACCAATCTCTTTGGCACCAAGAAACGCGTAGACTTGGCCTTTGGAGATGGCCCGCGACAGATGATTCAGGCTTTGGCCAAATGCCCGGAGGAGTTGATGCCGCCGAGCTTGGGCAAACTTTGGGACCACCGTTCTCTTTTTGGCCGTCTGTCAAGGGTTGGTCTGAAGAATAGCCGCCGCGCTCCTCTTCTCGATTGCACGCTCATGCCGCCAAAACTCAGCCAATTGCCAGTCTTGACTACTTGGGAAGAGGACGGCGGGCCCTTTGTGACTTTGCCCCTGGTCTACACCCAGGACCCTCATACCGGTGGGCACAACCTTGGTATGTACCGCCTGCAGATTCATGACGACTGCCATACTGGTATGCACTTTCAAATTGGCAAAGGTGGTGGTGCCCATTTGGCGCAGGCAGAGGCCTTGGGCCAGAATTTGCCCTGCCATGTGTTTCTCGGTGGCCCTCCGGCTTTGATCGTCTCAGCAATCGCGCCCCTCCCAGAGAACGTACCAGAACTTCTGTTGTGTTCTCTGTTGATGGGGGAGAAGCTTGCCATGACAAAAACCCCTCATTCTTCGATGCCCATGGCGGCCCGTGCTGAGTTTTGTTTGGTTGGCGAAATTATCCACAACGTACGCCAGCCAGAAGGGCCATTCGGTGATCACTATGGCTATTACTCATTGAAACACGATTACCCGGTATTCAAGGTTAAGGCTGTACACCATCGCAAAGACGCTATCTATCCCGCTACAGTTGTGGGCAAACCTCGACAGGAAGATTTCTTCATTGGTGATTACTTACAAGAACTTTTGTCCCCGCTTTTTCCTGTGGTCATGCCAGCGGTGGAAAATCTTTGGTCTTACGGCGAAACTGGCTATCACAGTTTGGCTGCCGCCGTTGTGAAGCAACGCTACAAGAAAGAAGCCATGGCGTCTGCTTTTAGGATCTTGGGCGAAGGGCAACTCTCCCTCACTAAGTTCTTACTTCTCACCGATAGCCATGTTGACTTGAAGAACTTCAAAGCGACTCTCTCTCATGTTCTTGCTCGATGCGAGTTTGAGACGGACGTCTTCATCATGGCCAATCTCAGTATGGATACTCTGGACTATACAGGCCCCCAAGTGAACGAAGGTTCGAAGGGAGTTCTGCTTGGTTTGGGGGAACCACGTCGCCGCCTCAAGGACAGCTTTTCGGGGGACTTGCCCTTGGGAATCGACGGGGCCTTTGTCTATTGCCCGGGGTGTTTGGTCTTAGATGGCAAGAACCAAAGTCCTCTTGACCGCGAATTACCCCAGCGCATCGCGGACGCTGAGGTCTTCAGAGATTGGCCTATGGTTGTTCTGGTTGATGATGGAGAGAAGGCTACCCGCAGCGACATGAACTTCCTGTGGACCACTTTCACCCGTTTCGAACCGGCTGCCGACGTTTATACCCGAGCTAGGGAAATCGTTCGCAATCATCGGGTGTTTGAGGCGCCTTTTGTCATCGATGCAAGGATGAAACCCAACTATCCGGCCGAACTTTTCTGCGATGAAAAAACCAAGACTCTCGTCGATCAGCGCTGGACCGAGTATTTTCCTGGTGGTCAAGAAATGGGAGACAGTGATGCTGCGCATCTGGACTAAACGAACTTGCTGTTCTGCTCTTTTGGTTTTCGCCCTTGTGGTAATGACTTGGGCCCAAGAAGAAGAGCGGCCCCAAGGGCCGCCGGATCCAGATATTTGGACCTTGTCCGTTCTCTCAGAGTTGACACCGCCAGGGATTGCTTACCCCAAAGAAACTGTCCCTTACTGGGTAGGACGGCAAACCGGGCAGGAGCCACCCTTGGAACAGTATGAAAAAGGTGCTTTTGTCGATGATGAGGGCATTTATCATCGTGGCCTGATCAAACGAGGGCGGCGACGGGAGAGAATCTTGGCAAGCGTTCAGGGACCAGGTGTGCTCACTCGCTTGTGGATCGGAAGGCAGAGCGGAAATTTTCGTGTCTACATGGACGGTGGGGCTGCCCCCGTAATCGACATGCCCTGCGATACGATATTTGGCCATCATCAACGGTTCTTTTCTGGACAACTGGGTGCCCGTTTGGGTTCTTCTGTGATCTTGTCTTTGCCTCTTGCCTTCAAGGAATCTGTGGTCGTGACTTTGGATGGTCCGTCCACCAGCTATGAGGTTCAATATCGTCAGTTTGCTAAAGACGTTGAGGTTGAATCCTTCGCCGCTGACCGCGGCGTGGAGACCATCTATCGAGCCCCTCACATCATTGCTGGTCTTGATCAATTGACCGAATCCCCCAAGCCTCTTACGGCCAAGGCTGGGCAAGCTTTGGTCGTGCCTCGCCCTCACTTCGATGCTTCGATTGGCAGCGGACAAGAAGTAACTGTTTTTGAATTTGCAACGAGCACAGCGAAAGTTCTGGCAACCATTACCCTCGATTTGTTGAAGCCCTTTCGACAATTTCACCGTCTTGAAGACTTAGAGTTGAAGGTCAATTGCGATGGCCTTAACTCATTCTCTTTACCCATGAACCTCCTCTTCGGTACTGACAGCGTCTTTGTTCCGGGCTCTACTTTGGCGGTTCAAACATACCAGGCCCTCCCTGCAATGCGGCGTTGGCAGTTTCGCTTGCCCATGCCTTTTGCGAAAAGTCTGAGAGTATCTGTTCGGAATAACGCCGGAAGTCCGGTTCGTGGTTTGCGTCTCTCTTTTGGCGTGCGAGATGCTCGTCCCGAGGAAGAACGGTGGCGCTTGGGCTCGACCTTTGTGAAGGGAAGTTCAGCGAACATGGGATCGTTGGAACTCGCCATTAAGGGCAAGGGATTTCTCGTTGGCGAGATGATTATGAGCCGCTCCGATTTTAGCTCTGGTGAGGTTCAGGTTGAAGTCTCGAGCCAATCGAAGTCGGCTTTGAGCCCCGCGAGTCTGAGGATTCATTTTGCCCATCCCGGTGGAGAAGGTTCACCCGTGGCCACAAGCCTGTGGGGAGGTTGGCACTTGGGCCCGGACAAGGGCTTTTCTGCCAATCGCTATCGGGCCTTGGATCGCTTTCCATTTTCGGATCTCAATTGGAGCCTGAAAGCTCAACCAGAGACGAATCTCGGGGCTATCTGTGCTGGAGTGCTTTATTATCAGCCACGAGAAAAAACTGGGGCTTTGTCTTCTGGCGCTGATCGCTAAGATCTGGGCATCACCACTTGCTCCCGATGACAAAATGCCGCTCAAGAATCTCCCAGTATGAGGGTTGCTCAATGCGCAATATCTTTAGTCTTGTTTTCTTAGCTCTCTTTCTTGGCTCTGCTCAGGCGCAAATCATCGGTATTCGTTTGACGTCACCGAAGATCGAGAAGAAATACAAGAAGTTCCTCGTTGAAATTGATGGCGAAAACGTCATCTGCGGTGAACTCAAGTCAGGCATCAAATACGAAGCCGGAGCCGTGTCTATTTTTGGCAAGAAGTTTATTGAGCTTTGGGTCGCCGATCCCAAATCCCCAGAGAAAGTACCCTACCGATTAGATGGCACAAAGAAGGTGCCGCAGGGACGCAAGGGAGTGGTGAAGATTGCCCGGGACCACATTCCTAAAGCGAACTACATGAAAATGGTGGCCAGAGATCAAACCTTCTTCGGCCTGGCCAGTGAGTTTCGTTTGCGAAAAGAAGCGATTGATGCCAGCGAAGCAAAGATCTCGGGTCTTAAGAAGGCGAGCACGGAGTGGTTCAACGCTCAGCGTCGGCTTATGGGGCGTTGCGATCGTCTGGCAGAATGGTTGAGTGCTGGGGTTTTCAAGAAGGCTGCCAAGACATGGAGGTCAAAAGCAGACAAAATTCGCAGTTTACTCAAAGGCGATGCCCTCGCCGAACGCAAAGGCAAGGCTCTCAAATCAGTCAAAAGTGTTGATAATCCCGAGGGTCTTGCTGAAGTGAGCTTCAAGGGCAAGAAATTCACCTTTACCACCGTCGAAAGTCTTCATTGCCGGATGATCTGCGACATCAAGATTATTCCGAAGAAAAGAGCCGAGGAATTGCTGGGGTTGGCTGAGAAGGTGATTGAAGGATTTCGGCGAGAGTTTGTCGATCCATTTGCCCACGAGTTCGAAGACACCATCCCGGACAAGATCTTTGTAGAGTTCTTCTACATGGAAGACGATATCGATCTTTACGACACTTACTGGCAGGAATTCTATGGCCGTCGATTCAGCAATACCCGCGAGCAGCGTTTGAAAACGACTGGTACCCGTATGCAAAATGCTCGGGGCAATGCCTACGTTCATTATTCCCGCTTTGGCAATGATGGGGATTTTGAAGGAGCTGTTGCTCACAGCTTGGGGCATGATCTTGCCAATGTTCACTTCAATGACGATCATTTTCGCGGGACGATGGATTGGTTGGAAGAAGGATGCGCTTACTACATCTCGTTCGAGTTCCTGGGACGTAATACCGTCACCTGTTACCAATTCAAGCGGGGCAAGTATGACAGTCAACCGGGCGCTGAAGGTTTGAAGACTCTTCAAACCGGTCAAAGAGCATCCTTCAATGCTCTGGCACTCAAAGCAGCATTGCCTTTGCATGCCTTGATGCCGAAAGAGCTATATGAAATGCAAGACGCCGACTTGGCCAAGAGTTGGAGTTTCTTTGACTACTTAGCTCGCAAACAGACTGACAAGATGGTGGAGTTCTTGCGCATTGCTTGCCAGGGCGCCCGCAAAAAAGGGAAACTTCTCAACGCTGTGCGGGAAGATGCCCCCCCCTTGTTTGGACTAAAACCGGGTGTGGATGTCTTTAAGTATTTAGATGAGGCGTGGAAAACTTATGCACGGTCCGGGCAGAAAAGAGCATCAAAAAAGAAGAAAAGGCGTCGCTGATGAGTCTTGAATCTGAGGAAGAAGAGTACACCCAGGAAGCCATCACCTTGTTGCAAAGTGGCAGCGATGGCCTGGGCGAGATTCAAACTTGGCATGGCGGTCTCTCCCTTGCCGATCTGATCCTTTTGCCATTCGGAATATCCGCCGAGGCTTTTGTTGCAGCCAAACCTCAAGTGCGCAATCTTGCCCTTGACCATTTGGGCACCGTCGAGAAACAAAGAGTGATCCGGTCGGTGACACTTTGTTTCCTTGTTGCCCTCGGTTTCGTCGCACTCATAGATCCCCAATGGCGGTTGGTGGCCTGGGGTGGTGTGGCAATCAAGGCGGGTATTGACTTGGGTCGTTTTAGAGCCCGTAGGGGGGCACTGGTACGGGCGCGTAGTTTAGATGCAGGCGATCTGGAGCTGACCGAGCCGAAAATCGAGAGTGTCAGCGCCTAATGCACCCCGTCGTTTTTGAACTCCATCTCCTTGGTCGTTCGATCCCGTTTCATAGTTATGGTCTGATGATCGGTCTTTCATTGATTCTCTGGGGGCACTTTGTGCGTCAGGAAGCTCAACGGCTGGGCTATCAGAGGATGGCTGATGGGACGACTGTTACCATGCTCATCCTCGTGGCGGCGTTGTTCTTGGGTGGCAAGGGACTCTATCTTTTGACGATTGCTGATACGGATGCCATTGATTCTGCGAATCTACAAACTGGATTTGTGTTTTGGGGTTCCATCATGGCGGCCTCTCCTGCCATGTATTTTCGATTGCGCTATTTGGGCGTACCGGTCTTGGCAGGGTTGGATGTTTTCGCCGCCGCATGTCCTATGTCACATGCCTTGGGACGTCTCGGATGCTTCTTGGCAGGTTGCTGCTACGGGCATCGTTGCGAGAATTTCCTTGGTGTCACTTTCAACGATGGAGTTGGGCTTCGTGGAATCCCTTTGCATCCGGTGCAGCTTTACGAGTTCTTTGGGCTTACGGCTCTCTTCATCTACCTGTGGTACTACCT
>WFTN01000610.1 GCA_015485455.1 Planctomycetota bacterium
AAAGAGGTCGGCAGCAGGCAAAAACCGACCACGATTGAAGAGCCATTCACATGCCTCCGAGACCGTCACTATGCGAGTATCGAGAGCCGAGGTTCGATTCGGAAAGTCCTGTGCCAAGGCGATCGCTTCGGCAAGGGCCTTTTCCAATCCTGTTTGCCCCCGACTGATCTTGAGTTGTCGAGAACAGTAATCGTCATTGGCAATCAATTGGTAATAGACGTAGTAGCGCAACTCTCGCAAATCATAACTTTCTGGATTGAGTTGGATCCCCTCGTCAAGCTTTCGAAGTGCCTTGCGATAATAACGCCAACGCTTAGCGTCGTTGGGCTCCGATTGTCCAATTCCAAAAGCCACCAATTGAACTTGCCGATGGCGAACAAGAACATCATAAGGTTGCAGGCGCATGATCCGTTCCTGCACGTCGATCAGTTCCCAAAAGCGCCCTTCTCTTTGCAAGCGATCTGCTTTCGACCAAAGGTAGTTCAAGAAAAGTGGCTTGAAGGCACCAAAAGTCAAATAGCCAAACATCGAATTGGAAGCATCGTAAGTGCGGAGGCTCCCTCTATCCTGCAAATCAGATCGCAATTGAAACTTAGCGCAAGTGAAAAGACTCAAGAATAGCACCAAAAGAAGCAGTCGTTTCTTTGTCACTTTCAAGCATCAGCTCCTTGTCGGTTAACCCACCCAGAGATGAGTCCCATGAGTAAAGCCCCCAAGGAGAAACGAAGCACCAACTCTGTCACCACATCCCAACCGATATCCCGCCCTCGAGCGATCCTTTGAATCACATCAAACTCGTTGGCATCCGGCAAGATTGTTGTCACCGTTGCCACAATAGCTTGACGCATCCCCTCAGAGGCATCGGCCAGGACACCGTATTCGAGAAGCTCTACGGACACAGTCAGAACCACAAAGCCAAACGCCGCCAGAAGGCTTGGCCCAAATGCCATATGCTCCCGAAAAAACAGAGCAAATGACGATAAGACCGATGCCAAAAGAGATAACCCCAATGCCGCCCGCATCACGCCACCAGCAAAGGAACGAGTTTTCGAGACCAATTGGAGGTCGCCTTGACGCAACTTAACCAAGTAAGAGCGACTGCGATTTTCCAAGGTGAGCAAAAGACGATGAGGACGACGCTTGGAGGGCAACTTGACAAAAAACCGCAGAGCCCGCCCTTCGTGAATATGAAGCGACTTCTTGGTTTTCCACTGACTATCAGGATCACTTATGGTCAGCTTAACCAGGCAATCAGCCCGCGCCGAACCGTCCCCTGCCATAAGAACCAAACGAGGAGAGAAACGACCAGCGATCATCCCGGGTTCATTCTCAGCCATGATGTCGTTGGTATCAACGGCAAAAGAAAGTTGGACTTGATCTCCACGTTTGCGCATGAATTTGACTTGCCGACGAGAATCGAAGTCATGGCTCTCTTCTCGTACTTCAAGCCCCCCCACGTCCAAGTCGCCAAATCGAACACGATGGTGGACCAACACCACGGCACCGCAAAGCAATCCAAAAAGGACAAGAACAGAGGCCAACCCCAAGAGTCTTCCCCAGAAGAACGATGCAGGCCCGACGATTCGTCTCAGCAAATAGCAGGAGGGTTTCTTGCTCTCTCCTCTGGCTGCCAACTGCATACCGAAGAAGACCGCCAAGAACATAGTGACGACACCAATACCACCTAAGGCATGGTCAATGAAACGGGCTTGAGCCGCATGCTCTTCTAAATCAGAGTCAGAACCAAAGAATGCCAAGAAGCCAACAAAGAACAAAAAGGAAAATGGCGCCGCACCGCTGCGAACAAGCTCCCGTGTGGTTAAGCCTGCAATGCCCACAACAGCCCGAAAAGAACCATGAAATTGGCTCACCTTCTTCATCAATCATCGCCCAGGAGGAAGTCCTCCAGGCCTCGTTCTGAAACATGTTTGCCGGTAGCTTTTGCCCCGATGCTCGCCAGGAATTTCTCAAGGTCGGCTTCGTGTTGTAAATCGAATCCAGAAAGTTCTAAATCAAAACGACCGATTTCCTTGGACAAAACCTCCGTCGAACCAGAGAACACAACACGGCCTTTCTTCATCGCGATGATCTGGTCGCAGAGGCCTTCGACTTGTCCTAAATGATGCGATGATATCACCAAGGCAACACCCTTCTCTTTTTGGGCCTTGCAGACGTTGAGAAACAAACGAGCCGCAGCAGGATCAAGGCCACTGGTGGGTTCGTCCAAC
>WFTN01000611.1 GCA_015485455.1 Planctomycetota bacterium
ATATGGGCCCGGTCATCCTTGGCCAACTGATCCGGCCCCTGCATGAATTCCCGCGCCTTCAGCATCACTGCCCAAAAATCCGACAGTCCATTAGAAGGATCTCCATCTTGAGCTGGGGATCAGCTCCATGTGCTCACTCGCGCCGAGTGAACGCCGGGTAGAAGAGGAAATAAATGGACATTGCAACCGTTGTCGGGATCGTCCTGGCCCAGATTCTCATTTTTGGTTCCATCATGATGGGTGCCGGCATTGCCGCCTTCATTGATGTCCCATCCATTGTCATTGTGTTCGGAGGCACGGCGGCCGCTGCCATGATTGCCTTCCCCATGGACACTTTCGCGGCCACAGGAAAAGTCGTCAAAAAGACTTTCATGTACGTCCTAGCCTCCCTTCCAGATCAGATCGAGTTGATTGCTGAGTTCGCTGCTCTTGCCCGTCGCGAGGGTCTCCTTGCTTTGGAAGAGAAGCTTGAAACAGTAGAAGATCCCTTCTTAGTGAAAGGTCTCCGACTTGTGGTCGACGGTTTCCCCCCAGAAGTTGTTCGGGACATCTTAGGGACAGATCTATTCGCCATGCAGGAAAGACATGGTGTCGGCAAGTGCGTTCTCGACAAGATGGGCGAGATTGCTCCGGCCATGGGAATGCTCGGGACCCTCATTGGTCTGGTAACCATGCTTAAGAACCTCTCCGATCCTTCTCAAATTGGTGCTGGTATGGCTGTTGCGTTGTTGACGACTTTCTACGGCGCCTACCTTTCGAACGTTCTTCTCTTGCCGATGGCCAACAAACTTGACCAACGAAAGAAAGAAGAAACGCTCATTCGTTCCACCATGATCGAAGGCATCGTCGCAATTCAAAATGGTGACAAGCCTGCCATGGTCAAGGAGAAACTCAAAGCGTTCCTACCGCCATCCGTTCGTCAGTCCATGGACGAAAAGGCGAAGGACTAAGAACTATGGCTGCTCCGGAACAAGAATTTGAACGTCCTAAAGGGGCACCGATGTGGATCGTGACGTTTACCGACATGATCTCACTGCTCCTCACGTTCTTTATCATGATCCTGACGTTCTCTTCGATGGAAGAAGAGAAACTCAACCAAGTTCAAGGATCCCTTGCCGGCGCGTTCGGCGTGGCCGGGGGCAAAGGGACACCCGAGCACACAGAAATTCAATCCTCCAACCAAATCAAATTCAGGAAACGAGAGCGAGACGGTGTCACAGATCCGTCCATTCGCAAATCACAAATCAATGACGCTATCAACAAGCGCGTTCAAGACCGGACAAAATTCAAGATTCCTATCGAATCTAAAGACCTGGACAAAGGCGTTCTCATTAGCCTAACCACATCAGGCTTGGACGAGCTCTACGTCTTGGGGAGCGACAAACTCAATCGCCGAACAAAAATGCATTTGCGCGAAATCGCCAAGATGTTTCGCGATCTTTCTGTGCGCATATCTGTCGAAACCCATGTCGACTCTAGAACCCCAGAGGTGAAGGGGGAAGATCCGAGGACGCTCACCTTAGGCATGGCACTGAGTGCTGCTTCAGTTCTGATCGACGAAGGCATGACTCCCGAGCGTGTGTGTGCTACCCCCATGGGAGACTACTTTCCTCTCAACAACAACGAAAGCCCTATTGATCGTTTCAAGAATCGGCGCATCGAATTGCGCATCCTACCGGCGTGGAAAGACGAGATCTTTGAAGAGAAGAGGGAGCGTTAGATGGCCGCACCAAAAGCTCCAGTTGATGAGTCCTTAGATGGCGCTCCTCTTTACATGGTGTCATTCGGCGACATGATGACAATTATGTTGACCTTCTTCATTCTCTTGTGCTCTTACTCACGAGAGCGCCAGGCAGGATTTGTTTCCGACGGTATTGGATCGTTTCAGAGCTCCGTTAACGCCATGGGGCTTCCTGGTGTTTTGCCCGGTTCGCGTTATCCCATCGACTTAGGGGCAAAGCGTGCGCGCTATCGGCCGGTTGGAGCTATCAACGACGAGTTCCTCACCGATGAAGAAGGCCGCGTCTCAGATCTTAACCGCGACAAACTTCGCGACGTCGTCAAGAATCACTTGGTCAAAAAGAAGGAAACAAGGGTCCCTGTAGTTTTGATCTTCGGTCGTCGCGATACAGAGTTGAGTGGCGATCACAGAGAGACTCTTGACGTCATCGCCAAGCTCCTTCAGGGAAAGGACCTCAAGATTCGTCTGGAAGGATTCGCCTATGAAGAGGGCCAAGGAAAACGAGAGACCACGAGCATAGCTGCAGAGCGAGCGCTCAGCGTGGCAAAATACTTCAATCGCAAATATGGCATCGAAAACAAAAACATCGTGACCCGGGGTTGGGGTTCGGGAGGCGCTGGAAGGGAGCGTCACCCAGATCGGCTCCAACAAGACAGATTGGGCAGGCGAATTGTGGTTATGTATTTCATACCGCAGAAGAACTAGGAGGAAACATGAAAATCAAAATCATCATCGGCGTTGTGGTCGTCTTGGTAGCTGGAGTAGGAGCCTTTGTCGTAGCTGGGGGCGAGCCAACTGCGACTCAGGAACAAATGGAAAACATGCGGGGCACTGAAGGCTACTATGCCCACAGCAAAGAAGAAGTCATCCCCATGCCTTACGGCGAAAAGGAGATCATGACAAACCTCATGGACAACAAGATCTTGAAGTTTAGTTTCGACCTCAAGTATCGCATTGGCATGGAATGGGGAGAGGATTTCGGCCCTGCCACGGAAGCGTTCGCTGCCGCCCAGCAAGAAATTCGCGATGAGATACTCACTCGGATTCGAGGCAAAGAAGCCAAGGACTTGAAAGGAACTGACCTGCTCATCTTCAAGCAGGAGCTGATCGATGTCATCAACGACATTGTATTTCCGAAACAAATGGGCCGTGTCTCGAAACTTCTGATCAATGATCTCATCATACAGGGATAGCCACTATTTGGTTGCTCAACGCCATTGACGACAAGAAGCCTGCTATCACCCAGATGGCAGGCTTCATTCGCTACATCGAATCAAGACCCCAAACGTAAAACGGCAACACACTCCTTCTCTCTGGGGTGCTTGGTCGACCGATCAGACGGTAGAGTAGTTGTTCTGGATCCGTCGGCAATCCGAGTTCTTGACCGGGATCAACCGCTTGGATCATCGCTGAGGAGTTAAGGATCGCAAACATGCCCAAGTCTGCCACTTCCTCCGAGCTGCCCATGCCGGAGAAGACACGGCGATACTCATCGTGCCACCGAGGCCCCAGAATGAGAACAGCCTCTAAATGCAGGAGCTGAGTCAAAGTCTTCACCAAAGATGCAACCAACTGGGCATCACCTCCCCATTCACAGATAGCGCCTTCAAAATCCAATCCCTTGCCATAAGTAATGTAGGCCTCGATCGATTCGCCTCTATTGGCTACTAAAGTCCGAGATAGAGGTAGGTTAAAAAGAACTGACGCCTCGGCAAATGGCCTCCCCATGGCACATGCATCTTCAGTGCGAATCTTGATCAACGAATGCGTATCTTCAGGCTGGCTCCACCGCGCGAGACAAGGCGATACACGAGCAAGATCGACGGAGTTGACCAGAAAACGCGATTCGCAGCCAGCGTAGTGAAAGCCGTGCTTCTCGTAGAAGCCATCCACCTCGGACCAAAGCATAGCCATCTCGACCCCCAGATCCCGGGCGTAGCGAAGCTGCTCCTCCATCAACTGATGGGCAAAGCCCGAACCACGATGGCCTGGATCCGTGCAAACCGCACCCATATTGACGCAAGAGAAGAGTGTTCCGATGGGTGTGCGAACAGTGCCAATTCGAGCCGCGACATGGGAGACAATTCGTCCCCCTTCCTTGACGATCAAACGATGAGATCGAGCTCTCGGGCCAATCAGCAAAGGAAAGTCAGCCGTCATGGAAAGCTCAGAATCGGGCCGCATGCAGCGGTCAATTAGCTGCGCTGCTTCATCCAAGTCCCGAGGTTGTAAGACTTCCAATGTTGCCAACATTTTTACCCACAGTTCAAAGCCAGTGTCAACAGGCCATTCATTCTAGAAGAAGTTCAGAAGACTCAAGTTGTTAATGCGTGATGTCACCAGAAGAGCACTCTGATAAGCCGCTTCTTCCTGCTGGAGTTGAATGATAGCATCGGAGATATCAACGTCTTCCGTCTTAGAGATTAGCTCTTGGAGGCGGACATCCAAATCTTGAACACGATTTTCCGAGCTTGTCAGTCTATTTGAGATGCTGCCCAACTCCCCCAACCCTTCCAGCAAGAGATCATGGGAGGCATCAAGTTCGTCGACAAACCCCCGGATAGCATCTTGTCCGGCGACAAGATCACTCTTGCCGTCCAGATCCCTCAGGGAGTCACGAATCGCGATGAGTGATTGAAACAAGTTCAGCGTTCCCGAAAAACTCACGTCCTCAGTACCAGCCTGTGTAATAGCCGAAGAATCGATATTCAGAGTCTTGCCGGTGACAGAATCGATCACCTGCTGATTGCTGCTAAAGTCAATCACCTGTGTCGTGGCACCGCCATCAGTCGACAGAGTACCCGTGCCGTTGGCTGTCTCCGTTCCGACGAAACCCGCGGTAATACCACCGGTCGCCAAATGGATGAGCTCCCCGTTCGGACCTGTCACGGCCAGATTGGTCTCAGACCCGCTGTACTTCACCGGTGTGCCACCATTCAGAGA
>WFTN01000612.1 GCA_015485455.1 Planctomycetota bacterium
GCCCAAGTCGATGCACAGCAAGAAGCGATCCAGTTGGGCCTCCGGCAGAGGGTAAGTCCCTTGCAGCTCAATTGGGTTTTGTGTTGCCATGACAAAGAAGGGGGTGGGTAAAGAGCGGGTTTCTCCATCAATTGAAACTTGAGACTCTCCCATAGTTTCTAAGAGACTCGATTGAGTACGTGGGCTACTGCGGTTGATCTCGTCGGCCAAGAGAATGTTTGTGAACACGGGCCCTGGGACGAATTCGAATTTTCGCTCTCTTGGGTCATAGATAGAAACGCCGGTGATGTCATTTGGCAACAGGTCTGGAGTGAACTGAATTCTCTTGAAGCCCAGATCGAGAGACTGAGCTACGGCTCGCGCCAAGAGAGTCTTGCCAACTCCAGGGGCATCTTCGACCAGAAGGTGCCCTTGAGCCAAGAGGGCGGTGAGGGTCAGTTTGATAGCGCGTTTATGCCCGAAAAAGACGCTGGCAATGTTGTCTGCCAGCGCGTGCAATGCTTGTCGTGATTCTTCCATGTTTAACAGTCTAGGTATCCGAGGCCTTTGTGGCAAGAAACACTTGGAGTTCTCAGTCGTTTATCCTGGCCAGTTATCCTTGTTGGCGTACATCTCCATGCTAAAGACTGTCTTGTGGTCATATTCTTCCTGGTTTTTCATGAACCAGGCCTTTTCCGCAACCGTTACAAGTGGTTCGAATCCCATTTCTTCAGGCATGGCCTTTGGGTTACTTGCGATGCTGTGGTACGTGTCCCGACCACTGGCAACGGCGACACAGCGGCAATAGAGAAAGAGGTCTTCAAATTGACCACAGACGCCAGCGTGGAAAGCGTATTCTTGACCGTCAAGCTCGTAGAGTAAACCGCTCAATATATCGTCGAAACTCTTGATCTCGTCGTTGCTGCGACTTGCCAGAGCTCTAACTAAAGGCTCGATGACGAAGTCCATGTCGCCGTCGTCCGCGTATTGAGAGACCATGAGGTCTCGATCAAGAAGGGAAATCAATGCCCAAAATTCGTCTTGTGTCATGGTGAAACTCCGTTTCGATGGCGAATGCTATGAGGAGCTGGGGACAAATGAAAGGCGGCGGGATCTCACAGATTTCTCTTCAGCTCTTTTATGACGATCTTGAAGCAGTAATATGACTTCATGCTGAACTACGACATGCCCCTCTACCGACCGCCCTCTGAAGCGGAAAACTTCATCCTCCAGGTGACTTTAGGATGTAGTTTCAATCGCTGCAGTTTTTGTTCTATGTACCGGGACAAAACTTACGAATTGAAGCCTTTGGATGTTGTTCGTTCTGAGATCGAATTGGCGGCTCAGCTTGATCCTGGAATTCGACGGGTGTTTCTGGCAGACGGAGATGCCTTGGGGGCACCGACAACACATCTTCTGGATGTCGCTCAGCTATTGACCCAGTACTTTCCCCATTTGCAGCGAATCTCCAGTTATGCATGGCCCCTCAACGTCTTGAAGAAGAGCCCCTCTGAGTTAGGGGAGCTTCGAGATGCTGGGTTGAAACTGGTCTATGTGGGGATCGAATCTGGGGATGATGAGCTATTGCGAATCATTCGCAAAGGGGCCAATAGTCAAATGCACGGAGAGACCTTGGCCAAGTGCCGGGCTGCAAGGATTAAGGTCTCTGCCACCGTCGTCTTGGGCCTGGGTGGTCAAAAGTACTGGCGTCAGCATGTTGACGGCACGGCCAATCTCATCAATGAGGCACCCCCTAACTATCTTTCAACTTTGCAATTGGGCTTAGCTGAGAACGTTGCCGAAGACTTCGTGGCCCGTTTCAAAGGATCTTACGTTGCCCAAAATGACGACGGCATGCTCCTGGAGCAAAGGGAGTTGCTGTCTTTGCTTGATCCGCCAAGACCGGTTATTTTTCGATCGAATCACGCTTCCAATGCTCTGGCCTTAGCAGGCAATCTACCCAAAGACCGAGAACGCTTAGTGATGGAGGTTGACGATACCCGAGCCGGTATCTATCCGAAGCGCCCTCGATGGATGCGGGGCTACTGAAGGCTCTTGCCATCTAACTCCCGTAGGTTTGCCAAAGCAGATCAAACTCTCTATTGAGAGCGGAGGCAACCTTGGGATCGCCACTAATGAGAATATTCTCATGGTTGTGGCGGGCTGCACTTTTTGTCCAATTGTAGCTGCCGGTAATGCTGAGTTCGCCATCGAAAACGGCGAACTTGTGGTGCATGTGGCCGTCACGGTCGAGAGCGACAGGAACACCGGAGTCGATGATTCGAAAAACATCCGATCCTCGATCTTCAGCCTTTTCGTTGTCGGTTATAACCCGAACTTCGAGGCCCCGTTTGTGGGCCCCAATGATTTCCTGGGTGATGAC
>WFTN01000613.1 GCA_015485455.1 Planctomycetota bacterium
GAAGAGTTCTTCTTTGTTTACTATCGGGGCCGCCGGGTTGGTTGGCGTCGAACCAGCGTTATCCCCGATTCGGATGCCGGCAAGAATGGCTATCGTTTCCTCAATCGTACCGTTTTTCTCAAGAAGGATGGTGCCTTGGACATGGATTTGAACGTATCCGAATTTGTCGACAGCGACTTGCGGCCAGTTTCTTTGACGACGATTGAGTCAAGTGAAGATTTTGGCGAGCAGACCGCCGGACTGATCGACAAGGGGCATCTGACTTTGCGCTTGGGCTTGGGGGAGTCACAGAAAAGGCGTGAGATCCTTTTCAGCGAAGAAACAGAGTTCCTTCAACCACTGATGCGACGTTTGGCTGACATGTCACATTTTTCCGAAGCCGGCGAGACATTTAAGGTGTTCGATTCTCTGCGCGGTGTGTTCATCATGGTACACGCCTCCCGTGGGCTGCGGAAAGAAATCGTGGCTGGACGGCATCAATTCGTGACCGTTTGGAAGTTCACCCAAGGCAAACGGGTCTGGGAAATCTGGATCGACGGTTATGGTGGTGTGGTCCGGGAAGAATTGGGCGGGACTCATATGGTTGCCCTCAGGGCTAAACCGGAAGCGGTTTTGGCCTATTCACGGGGAGAGGCCAATGATGGGGATGGAGCTGACCTGACTCTGGAATACGAAAATGTTCCTGAAAAATTTAGCCTCACTCGGCCCAACCTCACCTGGTCCTTCGAATTCCCAGAGTTTGACAGCCCTGTTGCTATCACCTTGATCAACCCAACTCTTCAGGCTTCTGCCGATGTTATCGTCCTCGACCATGTGGAAGCAGGGACTGCCCCTGAATCCTTAGCTTTGGATTTGATGGCACGGATGAACGAAAGAAGCTCGGATCACAACATCCTCTTTCAACAAACGGGGAAGTTAGGGGGTGCTCAAGGCATCAAGTTTGAGTCCACAGCAGAACGAAAGGGAACACTCATTCGCACCATCGGTGCTATCACTGTTGCCAACGACAAAGCCTACGCTGTTCTTTTGGCTGCGCCTTCTTTCTCTTTTGAGAAGGTGAGAGGACAGCTTGAGAGGATTCTCAATAGCTTCCAGATCAAGGACGGCAAGACAGACTTGGGGAACTGAGTCCCACTGTTAGTCGTAGAAGTTGCGTCGATAACGTTTGTCTTCGCGCATTTTTGCGAAAGCAGGATCGTCAACCAGATCTTGCCAGCTACTTTCCCGGCCAGATTCCTTGAGGGATCTGGCTGCCTTCTTGAAGCGATCGGCTCGCGCCCAGCAGCGGGCGATCTCCAAGCGGAGGTCATTCTGTTCACCCCCACGCCGAGATACTTCTAAGGCTCGACTATAGGCTTTCGCGGCCATCTCCCAAGCCCCGAATTCGACATAGAAATTAGCCAGTGCTTCTTGGGGTCTGACAGCCTTAGGTTGAGCCTTGACAGCAGCCCGTAAAGGTTTGGCAAGCTCTAACATGCCATCTTTTCCACCCAGTCCCATGAGGGCTAGGGCTGCGCTCTTGCGCAGATCGAGATCAAGGGAGCGACGTTTCACAACGTTGAGAAGGTGGCGCCCGGAGTATTCCTTGCGACCTATCTTCTTGATGACTTTGATTGCGGTGGCAATGTAGTCAGGATCCTCATGGGTGAGCATGTCGTGTAAGGCGGACATCGCCCGGGAGTTGGTCGAGATTCTGCCAAGGGATTTGATTGCTAGAAGGGCCACTTCCTTGTTTTCGTCACCGATCAGGGCCACCATCGTTTTTTGGTCTTGCGGGTTTCTCCCGACAATGCCGAAGGCTTCCGCCGCTGCCTTGCGGAGCTCGGCTTCTTCATGCTGGGCTGCGGCCCTTAAGTCTTCGAAGATTGTCTCGTCACTGAGTCGGGCACGAGCCACAAGGACAGAGGCTTGCACCTGAATCGATTTGCGCTGGCCTTGAAGGCGTATGGCATCCAAGGCCTTCTGGTCTCCGATATACCCGAGAGTCTCAATCGCGACTGAAGATTGTAGTGGCTCTTGAGAATCAATGACGTCTCGCAACGGAGGAGCGATGTCCGAGAGCTTGGCGGTCTTGGACACGAACATTTCAGCGAAGACGAGGGATATTTGGTGGAGAAATTTCCCGTCCTTGCTCTTAAGGATGTTCGACACTAATGGTGCAATCGCTCCGAATCCCAATTGCGCCAGTCGGGTTCTGGCCGCAGCCTGGGTCGCCTTGGCACCTTTTCCTTGGGATTTCAGATGGCGAATTTGCGTCTTGACTTTGGCTTCAACAAGGTCGGTTTCTTTTTTGGCGTTTTCTGTTGCCTCTGCCAATAGAGCTTCGATCGATTGGGGCTCTATTTGGCTCCTCACCTGTGGACAGAGCGTCGCCATTGTGACCAGGAAGATCATTGCATGGAATCGCCAGATAGATCTAAACATAGAGTGGGTCTCTTCAATCGATGAACGTGTCATTCACTATTCCCGAACAACTGCCCCTTCGGCGGTGTCAGAATAGCGTTTGGAAGATCTACGGTCCAGTAAAACGAAATGAGGGCCTAAATTGCTGTCAAACCGGGGCTAAGCTGAATCTCTCAAAGAAAGAGAGCCCAAGAAAGATCAGGCTTTCTTGGGCTCCTTGTGATTGTCTGCCTTCTTTGGCTCAATTTCCCAGGCTTCAGAGGGATTGAATGATCTTCTCAACGGCCAGTTTGCCGTCTGTGGAACTCATATCCAGGACGGGTCGGAAGCGCATGCTCAGATCGCCGCAAGGAAGCATGATGACTTTGTTCTTGTACAAAGCAGCCATCACAGCGTCTCGTTTCTCTTCGCTCGGCAGATCAAAGGCGATCATGAGGCCCCGGCCTCGGACGTTGTTAATCTTGCCTGTTTCTTCGGCGAATTTGGCCAGGGCGGAGGTCACTTCTTCGCCAATTTTGGCGGCGTTTTCCAAAAGATTCTCTTCTTCGATGATTTGAATGTAGCGTTCGACGCGCACCATATCACAGAGGTTGCCACCCCAGGTGGAGTTGAGCCTGCTGCTGGTTTCGAAAACCGAGTCGATTTCATCTAGCCGTTTGTTGGCAGCAATTCCACATACTTGTGATTTCTTGCCGAAACAGAAAATGTCTGGTTCGACATCCAATTGTTGCCAGACCCACCATGTCCCCGAGAGGCCCATGCCACATTGCACCTCGTCAAAGATGAGCAGGGCTTCGTGAGCGTCGCAGATCCTACGCAGTTCTTTCATGAACTGGGGACGGAAATGAGTGTCGCCACCTTCTCCTTGTATGGTCTCAATCAGGATTGCCGCGATTTTGTCTTTGCGCTCAGCGAATGACTTCTCAATGGCCTGGATCGATTTGGCTTCTTCTTCTTCGATAGCAGCGATGTTGCCCGGATTTTGGGGGAAGCGAGCGGAAGGTGTGGGCACCCGAGGCCAGTCGAATTTCGGAAAGAATTGGTATTTTCGGGGGTCGGATGTGTTGGTGACGCTCAACGTGTATCCCGTTCGCCCGTGGAATGCACTCTCAAAGTGAAGAATCTCCAAGTTTTCTGTTTCAATTCCACCCTTGGAGCGATTCTTTTGGTACTTCCAGTCGAAGGCGGCCTTCATGGCGTTTTCCACCGCCAAGCCACCGCCTTCCACGAAGAAGAGACGCTCACTGTGAGTTTCGGGAATACAGGTTGTGGCAAAGGTGTCCACGAAGCTGGCCATTTCGACGGTGTAGATGTCCGAGTTGGTAGGCTTACAAGAGGCGGCTTGGGTTAATCTCGCCTGGAAGCTTGGGTCAGACATTTTGGGATGATTGAAACCAATGGGCTGAGAGGCGAAGAAGCTGAATAGATCGAGATAATCCTCGCCGGTCCTTTGGTCATGAAATTGTGTGCCTTTGCTTTTGGCGAAATCAAAGACAACAGAGAATCCGTCCGCCAAAATGTGGCGCCCCAGTATTTCGTGGACGTTCTTGGCAGTGATATCTGAACTGCTATGAGTGGTTTCAGTGGACATGACGACGAACTCCCGGATTCCAGACAAAGTTGAAGGAAGGAAATTAGCACTGGCCCATGCTCGGTGCAAGTTCCTCTTGGATGATGGGTTTCCTGGGCCCCTATCCACGTTATAGTGGGATGTTGATCCTAGAAGAATCAGTCATCTGTGGTGAAAGCGTCGGTTTAAGCCGATTGCAGGGAGAGAAATCATGCGCATTTTGGTCGCTGACGAATTAGACAAGGGCGGTCACGCCATTCTTGCAGATCGCCAGGTTGAACTCGTTGATCGAGGGGGGATTGGGGCTGATGAGTTGGTGGCGGAAATTGCTGGTTATCAAGGATTGGTGGTGCGGTCCCGAACTCAAGTGACTCCCGAATTGATGGATGCGGCCACTTCTTTGCGCGTCATTGGCCGTGCGGGTACAGGGGTCGATAATATCGATGTTGGGGCGGCGACAGACCGCGGAATCACTGTGATGAACACCCCAGGGGCCAATAGTAATTCCGCCGCTGAACATGCTATTGCCATGATGTTCGCCTTACTTCGTAACGTCCCCCAAGCAGATCGGAGTCTGCGGTCGGGAAAGTTTGACAAGCAAGCGTTCTGTGGCAACGAAGTGGCTGGCAAGACTCTTGGAATCGTGGGGTTGGGGCGCATTGGCTGCTTGGTGGCAGAAAAGGCTCAAGGGCTGGGGATGAAGGTTCTGGGGTTTGATCCGGTGACTACAGCGGCGAGCGCTGCCAAGAAAGGCATCGAACTCTTGGACCTCATGGATCTCTTTGGAGTCGCCGACATTATTTCTCTTCATGTACCTTACAACGAAAAGACTCACCATTTGATTTCCCGTCAAGCCCTGGAAGTGATGAAACCCAGTGCACGTATCGTGAATTGCGCACGAGGTGGCCTCATTGATGAAGCGGCTTTGGCGGAGTTCCTGGAAGGGGATAAAATTGCGGGAGCCGCCTTGGATGTTTTCGAGACTGAGCCTCCAGTTGACAATCCTCTTCTGAATTCGCCGCGGGTAGTGGTGACACCTCACTTGGGTGCATCGACGGTGGAGGCCCAGGAAATCGTGAGCCGAAATATTTTAGAACAAATGGCAGATTTTTTGGAGCACAACAAACTCAGAGGTGCTGTCAATGGTTTGAAATTTGATCCTTCCACTCAAGGGGAAGTCGAGCCATATTGCCAACTCGCCGGAAGGTTGGGGAAAATTCTTTCTGGTTTAGGGGGCCGGGGTGATCAGTTGACCGC
>WFTN01000614.1 GCA_015485455.1 Planctomycetota bacterium
CACGTCGATCTCCAACAAGACCGCCAAACTTTTCGCCGTAACATGTCTATGACAGGGACTCTCCTGGCTTACGAGATTGCCAAGAGCCTTGAGGGAAAGAAGGTCGAGATCCCGACGCCTTTGGGAACCAAACTCGTAGACACCCTGGTAGAATCGCCAATTTTGGCGACTGCCCTCCGCGCTGGGATCCCCTTTCTCGACGGTATGCTGGAAATCTTTGGCCAGAGCGACACCATGTTCTTTGGGGCCGCTCGGGCAGAAGGCTCCGCCCTCGATGCCTCCGGTGGCATCAAGATTAACTTGGGATATGAGGCTCTCACGAATTGTGGGGGACGAGACGTCATCTTCGTGGACCCCATGGTGGCCACCGGGTCTACCATTATTGACATTTACCAGCGGCTCTTGGATCGCGATCAAGAACCCCGCCGTTTCATCGTGGCAGGTTTGGTGGGATGGCGAGGTGCCTATGACCGCATCAAAGCCCACATCAAGAACGCAGAAATTTGGTACGTCACCTGCGACGAAGAACTCAATGGCGATGGTTATATCGTCCCCGGCTTGGGCGACGCCGGCGACCTTTGCTTCGGGCCGAAACTCTAAAAGAAGAAACCGCCTTCCTTTTCAGGAGGCGGTTTCCGAAATTCATCTCATTCAATTGATGAGCTGGCCCGACTAATTCATGAGATCGTGGTCGTTGTGCAAGAAAATGCTCCGCAAAGAAAGCTCAGCACAATAATTCTTAAGACTTCTCTTCGAAACACACCATAGCCAGGGGTGGCAGAGTGTTCGTAATCATAACCAGGATTGCGACCTCACGTGGGTCATCTGTGAGATCTTCTTCTAGTTAATGCGACCACGTGGTCGTGAGGGGCGACTGATGCAGAGTACGGACGCTATGCCGCTCCTGGCGGCCGCGAGGTTGTGAATTATTCGGGCTAGTTGGGATCAATGACAGATCACGCTCAAGAAGCAGAACTCTTTTCTTCTTCATCCTCTTCGGCCATCATGGCATCAAGTTCGTCGGCCTCCCCGGGGCGGTTCTCATCCTTCTTAGGTGAAGCACCATCATCGAGGTTGAAGATGCGTCCCAGATCATCACGGATGATCTCCATCTTTTCTGCATTGATCTCGGGCACAGGAACGCGATAGGTGGGGCCTTCTTTTTCTTTGGTGAAACGAACTTCAAGAAACTCGGCTTCGTCTTCGACCACCAAACCCAATTGCTTCAAGACCTTCTTGCGCACCAACAACAAGGTGACAATGTACCCCACCTCGCGATGTTCTGTCACGTCTTTTTGGTCCTGCAAACGAACAAAGAACTCAGTCAAGAAATTTAGGTCAAGAGGCCGGGCTTTCTTGGCTTCAGGAGCGGCAACCTTCGCTCGCCAGTAGGCAAAAGGCTTCTCTTCCAAGGCATCAAACGCTTCGGGAGAAATATCCGCGCGTCCCCAGCCTTCCTCGTCGTCATAGCGAATAAAGCTGACGTAGTCGTCACCAACTTCGAATGTGACCCCTGTGATACAACAGGTTGTCCCAGGTTTCTTGAGAGCTAACTCCCAATCGACAGCTTTGCTTACCTTCGGTTCCACCAGCGTCTCCATTGTGCGCCCCGCCGAAATGACTGGCCAGTCATGGCCCGCAGGGCGTGTATACAGTTTTGAACAACTTCGCCTTCTCTGTTTTCGGGAAGGACGTTTCTTTCGCTTCTTTCGAGCAATTCGATGAGAGCCAGAATGGCCGCATCCGTCTTGAAGTGGCTCAAGGTCCCAGCGCCGAACTTACGAATCGAAAGGTCGCGATCTTTCAGGCACTCTATCAACAGCGGGATACTACGAGGATCTTCGCTGGCACCTAAGGCCTGAATAGCTGTCAAGCGCAGACGATAGTCGTCTTCCCGATTGAGGGCGTTGCGAAGAAAAGGGATCGACTGGGGCGCACCGGCTGGTCCCATAGCTTTGATCGCACGCAGCAAGTCAAGACGGGCATCACGCCCCGCATCGCCGTAGGCTTCATCGATTTTCTCAACCGCACTTCCACCGTACCAGCCCAACATCTCAACACAGTGCTTGCGGGTCACTGCATCCCCACGCCCATCAGCCAAGCCAGCCACAAGATAAGGGGTGGCCTCTTCTTTGAGGTCAAAGAGCTCGGAACGGGCCCGTTTGTAGATGGGACCATTGTTTTTTTCGAAAGCACGCACCATGGCGATAATGAGATTCTCCGCCAGGATCTCACGGGCCCCTTGGCCATAAGCCCGCCAAAGATGACGATGCTCAATCCATGCTGGCTGCAAACGAATGAACTCCTGCCACCAACGAACCATATTGTTGCGTTGCTCCACAGGAAGTTGGGCCATCCCCTTTTGCAGTTGGGCCTGGAGTCGCACCTCTCGGGCTTTTTCGTTGGCCTTTCGCTGGGCTTTGTCTTCCTCAGAACGAGCCAGCATGTCCCAGAGCCCAGACCCACTTGGGCGGTTATTCTCATTGCCTCTCTGGTTGCGATCAGCAGACGTATCGCGAGGAGCACGCCCGGAGTCGCTCCCACAAGCAGAAAAGCCGCAAAGAAAAACGAAGAAAATGAAACCGATGAGGGTGTACTTCATGTGGTTGTCCTGACCCAAAGTAGTGTGAACGTCCGTTGAGCAAAATAGCAAATTCAGCATCTCTGAACCAACGATTCCAAAGGACTGGGACCTTCTTCGTCGGAAGTCAAATTGTCCCTCTGTGGGAATAGGCTTCGAGCCGAGAGAGTGGATGGTCAAGCCATAGTTTTCGTGTCCTTTTGAAACCGATCCCAATGCGACGTAACCGCACGACTCAAAAGCACATGAGGCGAACTTGATCATCGGCGGGGGCGGCTTTCGCCCCCGTCCTTTTACGCTCCACGCCGAAACGACTATAGTGGTGCCATGGGAGATGCTCTAACCGACCATCACCATAGCCAAACCTCTTGAATCCAGGATTTTGAGTCCCATGACTGATATCGACTTCGCCCACCTTCACGTCCATAGCGATTATTCACTCCTGGATGGAAACTGTCGCTTCGATGACCTCATGAAACGAGCCGTCGAAATAGGGCAAAAAAGTATCGCCCTCACCGACCACGGCAATCTCTTCGGAGCCATCAGTTTCGTCAAACATGCCAAGAAACACGGCATCAAGCCTATCATCGGCATGGAAGGCTACATGGCCCAGGATAGCCGCCACGATCGAAAGAAAGTCAAATCCGGAAAGAACAACTATCACGTCACACTCTTGGCTCGCAATAACGCTGGCTTCGGAAATCTCATCAAGATCTCCAGTGCAGCATACACAGAAGGTTTCTATTACCGACCTCGCTTAGACAAAGCTCTCTTAGAAGAATATGGCGATGGTCTCATGTGTCTCTCTGGTTGTTTGGGTGGCGAGTTGATTCAAACGATTCGCACAGACGGCATACAAGCTGCTGAAAACCTAATCGGAAACTACAAAGACCTTTTCGGCCAAGAAAACTACTACATCGAATTGATGGAAAACGGCATCGACATTCAGATCGAAGCCAATATCAAGCTCATCGAATTGGCGGAACGAACGAATACCCAACTTGTGGCTACCAACGATGTTCACTACGTTCATCAAGCAGACTACGAGGCTCAAGATGTCATGCTATGCATCGGCACAGGCAAACTGCGTAGCGACACGAATCGCTTCAAGATGGGTTCCCGAGATCTTTATCTTCGTAGTGGGAACGAGATGGCCTCTCTTTTTCCCAACCAGATGTCGGCCATCGAAAACACCATGGTCATTGCCGATCGATGCAACGTCGAGCTCAACTTCAACAATCGCTTCCTGCCCAAATTTGACACGCCAGAAGGTTACACCAGCGAAGAATTCTTTGAGCATCTTTGCCGCAAGGGCATTGCCGAGCTCTACCCCAACCCCAGCGACAAAGTGGAAGAGCGTCTTCTCTACGAAATGGGCATCATCATCAAGATGGGGTTTGTTGACTACTTCCTCATCACTTGGGACTTCATTCGCTATGCCCGTGAAAATGGAATTCCTGTAGGACCAGGCCGGGGATCCGCTGCTGGCTCCATTGTCGCTTACTCTATGGGTATCACCCGTATCGACCCCCTCAAGTACGACCTTTTATTCGAACGATTTCTCAACGCAGAACGTATTTCGATGCCCGATATTGACATTGACTTTTGCAAGGACGGACGAGAAAAAGTAATCGAATATGTGGGGCAAAAGTACGGTCGTGACAACGTCTGCCAAATCATCACTTTCGGAACCATGGCAGCCAAGGGTGTTATCCGCGACGTTGGGCGCGCTTTGGACGTCCCTCTGTCAGAAGTGGACACAATTTGTAAGAAGATTCCCAGCGGGCCCGGCATTACCTTGCCTAAGTCCTTAGAAGATGACGACGAGCTCAGGCAACTGCGGGAATCAAACGACGAAAACCGAGACCTCTTTAATGTCGCTCTCAAACTCGAGGGAGCGGCGCGACATTGTTCCGTCCATGCCGCCGGCGTCATCATCACGGATGCACCACTCACCGACCGTGTTCCACTCTATAAGAACGGCGACACCGTCACCACCCAATGGCCCATGGATGTCTGTGAAGAGATCGGACTGCTCAAGATGGATTTCTTGGGTCTTCGAACTCTCACCATCATTGACAAAGCTGTCAAGAACATCAAGAAAACCACCGGCATTGACATCGACATCGAAAAGATCTGTTTGGAAGATCAAAAGACATTCGATCTCTTCCAACGTTCCGACACAATCGGTGTTTTCCAGTTGGAATCCAGCGGCATGCGCGAGCTGCTCAAGAAGCTCTGCGCCGATTGCTTTGACGACGTCATCGCTATCTTAGCTCTCTACCGTCCAGGACCTTTGGGCTCTGGAATGCACGAGATGTATTGCAAGCGCAAGCATGGCGAGGAGGCCATCGAGTACCTCCACCCCACCCTCGAACCTATTCTCAAAGAGTCGAACGGGGTTATCCTCTACCAAGAGCAAGTCATGCGTATCGCCGCGTCCTTGGCTGGCTTCTCTTTGAACCAAGCCGATGCTCTACGCAAGGCCATGGGCAAGAAGAAGCCAGAAATCTTGGCGAAATTCAAGCAACAGTTCGTGGATGGGGCTGGCGAAAACGGGATTCCCGCCGAAATCGCTACGGAGACCTGGGAGCAAATCGAGTATTTCGCTGGCTATGGCTTTAACAAGAGCCACTCCGCTGCTTATGCCATGGTGACGTATCAGACAGCTTGGTTGAAAGCGAATTACCCCACTGAGTACATGGCTGCTCTTCTCACCTGTGAAATGATCACCATCGACAAGACTGTCGACTACATCGAAGAATGCGGCGTCATGGGCATCGAAATCTTACCCCCCGATATCAACCGCAGCTATTACGAATTCAACGTCGAAGATGGCAAGATTCGCTACGCCTTAGGTGCTGTCCGCGGAGCTGGTCAACCTCCAGTTGATTTGCTGAGTAAAACGCGAGACGAATCAGGGAAAGACTATACCTCCCTCTATGATCTCTGCGAGCGCGTTGACACCCGCGTCATGAACAAAGGTTTCCTGGAGGCTATGATTCACGCCGGAGCCTTAGACGGTCTCGAAGGGAATAGAGCCCAAAAGCTTGCCATCATGGAAGATGCCCTGAAAACTGGATCCAGCGCCCAAAGTGATCTGAGAAGTGGACAACTTGGTCTCTTCGGTATGGAAGAATTAGAAGAAGTCGCTAAGCAAGCAGGGGTTTCCACCTTACCAGACATACCGGAACTCCCCGAGTCTGAACGCCTGCTCTTGGAAAAAGGGGCCCTAGGATTCTATTTATCGGGACATCCCCTCAATGCCCACCGGCAAGCGATGAAACAATTTTCAAACTCGGACATCAAAGGGTTAGCCCACGCCCATGGCAAAAAAGAGGTCATCGTCGGCGGGATCATCCGCTCTGTTCGTCTCATGCTGACCAAAAGGGGCAAGTGGGAAGGTAAGCGTATGGCCTTTGTCAAGCTGGAGGATTTCAGTGGTTCCATTGACTGTGTGATCTTTGCCTCCGTCTATCAGGATGTAGCCGACAAAATCTCAAGCGATGCCATCGTTTTCTTCAAAGGGGAGGTCGACACATCGCGCAATGAACCCAACCTGAAGGTGAATGAAGTCATCTCCATTGAAGATGCCAAGAGTGAACTCACCCGCCGTCTCACACTGCACATCGATGCCGACGAAGGGGAGAGTTTGGACCTTCAGATTGTCGCCATCAAACGGATGATCAAAGACAACCCTGGACGCATCCCTGTGGCATTCGAGCTGCAAACCGATCGCTTCGGCAAAGTCTGTGTGCAAGCAGGGGCGTCCTTCAAAGTCGAGCCAAGCCCGAGACTCATCGGTGGTTTAGAGAACATTCTTGGCAAGCAGGGTATCGCCTACAATTAGACTCTCACACCTGTGACAGAATAAGTAGGGCCGCCATTCGTCTAGCAACAAATGGCGGCCCATGTCATATTCGACTTCTGAAGACTACTGGGTGATAATCATGGGAACTGCATCACTAATCGCTTCGAATCCACTTCCGTCTGCGGTGAGAATGACCACCGCATGATGAAGCGTGACCTGTCCCGCAACATAGAGAGCGCCGGCTGGCAAGGTCCCGGTAGCCAAAGCTCTTCCTGCCCCATCCAAATAGGCAAATGACGGCAAAATCCAATCATTGGGCGTGTTGATCATGTAGTCCAAATAGAAGTCCGGATTGAGGGGCAAGAGCTGGGAATTCCCGATCAAGACTCCTGGGACGGAACCACTTACGGAACCAACAATGGCATAAACGCGCCCAGCCCAAGTGGGGTCGCCATTCACATACTGGTGAAAAACCCCTCCTGCCATGGCAGAAATCGTTGTTACGTCTTGGGTCAAGAGAGGAAGTGCTCCTTGCCACTTGAGAGCTTCAAAGCGCGCTGTAGTGCTGTTAAATCCGAAACCAACGATCGTCACAGTGCCGTCAGCAGCCACGTCAACGCCTTTAGCGATCGAAACGGTGAATTCTGGCGGCAGGAATTGATGAAGATCAAATGCAGAATCCCGTGTTCCGCTCCAAATGGTGGCCGCCCCATCGAGCACGCCGACCTGAAGCCCTCCTTCCGTATCATTCACTGTGACACTACCCCCAAGAGCGGGAACAAGGGAGACAAAACTGCCAGCACTGTCGCTCCAATAGCCACCTTGCACCACGCCATTGAAAGTCGCGGTTCCCACTTGCTGGCCGTCACCGGCACCAACAATGGAACTCTTGCTGGCGAGGGGCGGATTCATGTCAACAAAGTTCTTGGTAGCTCCCATCCACTTTCCGGCATGCAGAGAATTGAAGCTCGTGCCAGACGTGCCATATTCCCAACCATTTTCGATCGCTTGAACGGATGTACTTGTGTGGCCAACTGGGTCAATACGGAATGGTCCGTTGTTGGAAATGGTCCAGTAGAAAGCTCCAGATTGGGAGGGGTAGTCGTCGGAGGAAACGCAATTGCCGACGTGGTGTTGACCGTCGGAGGCAAAAACGGTTCCGATTTCCCAGCCAGAGAGTTGAACATCTATGTGGGACGTGCCGTTGTTTTCCCAAACGCTGGCGTGACGGTAGTATCCTGTGCCTTGGGGGACGGTGTACGGCCACCACCACCAACCAGACAAAACACCGTTCTTCACATCCACAATCTCACCACCCACAGAATTCGCTGGGGTGATGTTCACCCCAGCACCACCGATCGCGTCCCATTTGAATGGACGGCTCAGTTGTCCGTAGGTTGGATGCGTGTACTTCGCGGACCCGCCTATAATCCCACCGTCCACGGAATTCGCAGAGGAAGACAGGTGGCCTGCAGGATGCAAATTGGTCGCTACAAAGGTGGCGGGGATTTGTGTTGGTAAATTCAAGGTAGCAGTTTCGGGAAGACTCTGGGTGGACCCGCAGGCGTTGCTGATAACGCAGTGGTAAGTACCCAAATCGAGTAACCCGGGAGACTGAACACCCACTCCAGCGGTAGTCGCACCAACAATGACACTACCCGTCCCGGTGGGACCATCCACCAAAGCGTTGCCGTCGCGATACCATTGATAGGTGAACGGAGCGGTACCATCGACGGCAACATCAAAACCAATACTGGCTCCCAAGAATCCCTGGGCATGGGTGGGTTGTTTCGTGATCGTTGGACAAGTAGGAGTGAAGAGGCTCTCCACTGTATTTGTGGTTGAGCCTCCCATGACGAAGATTTCGCCGCTGTCCCGAAGAACGGAAGCGAAGTGATCACGGGCAACGGCAAGAGTAGGACCAGTTGACCAAGTCAAAGAACTGGGATCTAAGATGAAAGTTGTGTTGGTCGGTGCCCCGTCCGAGCCACCGATGACATAGATACGGCCATCAGCACCCAAAACCGCCCCCGCCCCATTACGCGGAAAAGGCATGTCAGGGACGATCGTATCTGACCAAGTGTTCGTCGCGATGTCATAACGTGACACATTGGCCGTTCTTAGACCGGCGCTGTCATAGCCGCCAAAAACGAAGATATAACCGACCCCATCATAAGCCGCACAAGCATCAGCCACAGGTACAGGCAAGGGAGCCAGAACAGACCAGACATC